>CANSNA010000005.1 GCA_947648255.1 uncultured Clostridium sp.
TGATATATAAAATGTGTATCTTGAGCAATTTTATTCCAGTTATATAAATTTTTTACTTTTGCTTTTGCATTTTTTGATATTGTATCTGCTAATCTATGATCATATAATACAGCAAGTACTGAATCTGCAATTGAATTTGGATTTCCTGCATATGATTTCATTCCATCTATTCCGATGTTCTACTATTTCGTTTAACCCACCTACATCTGATACTATTGTTGGGATGCCTGCATACATTGCTTCTATTGCAACAACTCCGAATGGTTCATATGTGCTTGGAAATACTGCAATATCTGCTGATTTATACATTTTGCATAGGTCTTTATATGGAAGCTGACCTGTAAAGTATACTTTGTTTCCTATTCCTAGGTAGTCTACTTGTGCTTTTAGCTCTTCATACATTCCGCCTTTTCCTGCTATTACAAATTTTGTATCATGATAGCCAGCAAGTATTTTTGGTGCTGCTGAAATTAAGTTTTGTACACCTTTTTCATAAACTAACCTTCCTGCATACATTATTATTTTTTCATTGTCTGATGCAACACTTCTTCTAAAGTCATAGTCTTTTTCTATTCCATTATACATATTCATATTGATTCCATTTGGTATTACACTTATTTTTTCAAATGGAAGTCCAAATAGTCTTTGCAGTTCACATTTCATATAGTTGCTATTTACTATTACTTCTGTTGCTTCATATGTTAGCATCCATTCTGTGTCATTTATGTATCTTTGAGTATTATCTCTTATTCCACTATTTCTACCACTTTCTGTTGCATGTATTGTTGCTGTCATTGGTATATCATATGCATCTTTTATTGCTTTTGCACTGTATGCGACTAGCCAGTCGTGTGCATGTATTATATCAAATTTTCCGTTCTTTTGAGATTATTTCTCCGTGCTTTTGCTATCATTTTGAAATTTAGTTGCATAATCCAGTCTATAAAGTTGTTTGGATTTATCATATAGTTATCTACTCTATATACTTTTACTCCTTTATCTTCCTCAAAATATGGTGTGTTTCCTTCTCTATAGGTTATAACTGTGACCTCATGACCGGTCTTTTATTAATCTCCCTGATAAATCATATACAACTTTGGCTATACCGCCTACTATTCTAGGTGGATACTCCCATGTGAGCATCAAAATTTTCATGAGCAAAAGCCCCCTTTTTATATTCTTTTGTTTTCTAATATAATTGTATATTATCTTTCGAAAAAAGTAAACAAAAAATTACATATTTCTTAATTTTTTTCAAACTTCATTACAAAAAAGCCAAGTTCTATTTGTGGAACTTGGCTTTTTTATGTTTTGGCAATTTTAAGGTTTTTGCCACTTGTTTAGGCTCTACTTTTTATTCTATCCAAAATGCTCAAAATGTCCTTGGCTCCTATTGCCTTGGCTAAATTTGTAAGTTCTACCATCTCTTCTTGTCTAACGAGATATTTGCACTGCAGACCTTGAGATGTAAAGAGAGATAAGGGTTCACCTTCGCTTACATCTAAGTCCACCAATATATCCTCTGGTAGCTTTTGAATCAAAATCAGCTTTGCAGTTTGTATTCTTCCTCTTTCTTGTGCTCCTCCAAAATAGTAGTGATCATACAAATTTGCCTTTTCTTTACGACCATTAACTATGATATCATAGCCAAAGAAGGCTGCTGAGTCGTTCTTATCGGCTGTCCAATATTTCCCTGGCATATCCTGAATAATCATTGGCAAGCTGGGATAAATCTTTCTGTTAAGCACTACTCCTTTCGTTCCCAATAGCTTATTTTCATGAATCATTGCAATCCGCTCTTGACATGAGCTCCCGTTTTTGTACCCTTGCTTTCCAGATAGGGAAAGTGCAAACATTGTTGGCTCAATTGCTACAATGTGCAGGGCTCCTTCAAACAAAAACGGAATCCAATTATGGTTCATTTCTGTGCAAATAATTTGTGATTCGCCTATCCCTGTCATTTCATCATTTAATATTGCACTGAGTTGATCAGGGATATAGAGAACTCTCCTCCGAGAAAAATCTCCATATACATTTTGGTTGCTGAGAATGTCTTTTAGCTTAGCAAATTCTGCCACAAATTCTGCCTCCTTTTTTGAATAAAGTTTTTTGTAAAACCGTCTGCTTTGTTTTAGCATTCTGCTTGTAACAACATCGAAATTAGGTTACTCTTTAATTATATTGTTTTTTATGTTAATTGTCAATTTATTTTTTGTCTTTCTATTCAAATATTTTTCCCTCTTCTATTTTGTTTCCTCTTAAAAAGTCACATATTCCCATTCTTTTTGCATTTTCTCCTTGAATTTCTATAACTTTTATAATTCCTCTATATGCTTTTATGTACAAACCTATTTTATCATTTGAAAGTATTATTTGTCCGTGGTTTTGTTTTTTCTATTCCATTTTTTTTCATTATTTCTCCTGCATTTTCATCATCTAATGCTTGCACTTTCCAAAATTTTATCTTTTTTTCTTCATACATCGCATATGCACCCATTATTGGATTTAACCCACGTACTTTGTTTTTTATTTGATTTGCTGTATTTTTTTCAAAATCTATTTTTGCTATTTCCTTTTTTAGCATTGGTGCTATTGTAAAAAATCTACCTTGTGGAGTTCTTGGTGCTGTTTCATTTTCTATTTCTTTTAGAGTTTTAACAAGTAAATTTGCTCCCATTTCTTCAAGTCTTTCCCAAAGTTCTCCTGTTGTTTCTTCTTCACCTATTGCTGTTCTTTCTTGAAATATTATATCTCCTTCATCCATTTTTTCATTCATATACATTGTAGAGACCCCTGTTTCTTTGTCTCCATTTAAAACTGCCCATTGAATTGGTGCTGCTCCTCTATATTTTGGAAGTATTGATGCGTGAACATTTATGCAACCATATTTTGGAATTTCTAAAATTTCTTTTGGAAGTATTTTTCCGATATGCTACAACACATATCACATCTGGATTTAACTCTTTTATTGTATTTATAAATTCTTCGTTTTCTTTTACTTTTTCTGGCTGAAAAACTTTAAGTTCTTTGTCTGTTGCAAATTTTTTTACGTCACTTTCTAAAAGCTTCATTCCTCTATTTTTAGGTCTATCTGGGTTTGTTACAACTCCGAATTATATTATATCCTTCATCATATATCTTTTCTAAAGACGCCTTTGCAAAGTCTGGCGTCCCCATAAATAAAATATTCATTTATTATTTTTTCCTTTCGTTTTCTTCTGGTTCTACAATTTCCATTGTTCCGAGGCAACATCACATCTGTTAGTGTTATTCCATTTAGGTGATCTACTTCATGTGAAATTGCTTGTGCTAAAAGTCCGTGTTCCTGTTACTTTTATTTTTTTTCCATCTTCGTTTAGTGCTTCAACTGTTACTTCTTCTGGTCTAATTACTTTAACATATTTGTTTGGGAAACTTAAACAGCCTTCTTCTACTTCTTGTTTTCCCTTTGTTTTAGTAATTACAGGGTTTATTAATTTTAGAATTGGTTTTTCATCATATAAATCTATTACTATTATTTGTTTTAGTATTCCAACTTGTACTGCTGCAAGACCTACGCCATCAAATTTATGCATAGTATCTATCATGTCTTTTATTAATTCTTTTATCTTATCATCTATTACATCTACCTCTTTTGATTTTTTCTTTAAGATTTCGTCTCCTTCTTTTCTAACATTTCTTAGCCCCATTTTCTCTTTTTCCCCCATTAATTCATATTATTTGTGTTTATATCTACACTAATTCTTGTATTATTTGTCTTCTTTATGCTATTTATGCTTAAATTTATTTTGTTTATTATATTATTTCCTATTATACATTTTATTATTATTCTCCACCTATATCTATTTTTTATTTTACTTATAGGTGATGGCATTGGTGCATATATTTGCATATCTTTTTCGTTTGTTTTTAAGAGGTTCTCATATATACATGTTGCAACTTTTCTTGATGTTTCTTCGTCAAAATCACTAACCTCAAGTTTTATTATATCGCAAAATGGTGGATATTTCAACACTTTTCTAAACATGATTTCTTGCCCGATAAAATTTTAAGTAATCTTGCTCTTTTGCACATTCTACTGGAAAGCTATCTGGGTTATATGTTTGAATTACAACATTTCCTTCGTCTCCTTCTCTTCCAGCTCTTCCGTGCAACTTGTACCAAAAGGTCGAAGGTTCTTTCATTACTCTTGTAGTCTGATATATACATACTACTGTCTGCTGCAATTACTCCGAACTAGAGTAACATTTGGGAAGTGATGTCCTTTTACTACCATTTGTGTTCCAATTAATATGTCTATTCCTTCCTTTTTGAATTTGTTTAGTATTGTCTCATATGAATTCTTCTTTGTAACTGTGTCAGTATCCATTCTAATTGTTGTTGCATCTTTAAACATTTTTCCGTATTTGTTCTTCTAGTTTCTGAGTTCCTGTCCCAAAATATCTTATATTTTTACTTCCACATTCTGGGCATTCTGTAAAATTCTTTCTTTCAAAGCCACAATAATGGCATTTTAATCGATCTTGTTTTATATGGTATGTAAGGGTTATATTGCATTTGTCGCAATTTGCTGTATACCCACAATCTCTACACATTACAAAGGTAGAATACCCACGTCTATTTAGGAACAGTATTGTTTGCTTTTTGTTTTTTAAGTTGTTTTCTATTAGTTCATATAATCTATTGCTTATCATTGATTTGTTACCTATTGCTAGCTCTTTTTTCATATCTATTATTTCAACTTTTGGTAAAGAGCTATTATTTGCTCTTTCTTTCAATGTTAATATAGCATTTTCTTTTTCTAGCCTATAATATGTTCTAACATCTGGTGTTGCACTTCCAAGTACTAATGGTATTTTATTTTGTTTTGCAAGATATAGGGCTATTTCTTTTGCACTATATTTAGGTGTCATCTCTGATTTATATGATGCATCATGTTCCTCATCTATTATAATTATTCCTAAACTTTGCACTGGTGCAAAAATTGCAGATCTTGCACCAATTATAATTTTTGCCTCATCTTTTTCTATCCTTTTCCATTCATCATATCTTTCACCGAACTGATAATTTACTATGAAGCAGTGCAATTTTTTCTTCTCCGAATCTTGCAATAAATCTATCTACCATTTGTGGGGTAAGTGATATTTCAGGAACTAATACAATTGCAGATTTACCTTTTTTTAGTACCTTTCCGATAAGTTGCAGATAAATTTCTGTCTTACCGAGAACCAGTCACTCCGATGTACTAAATATTCTTTAAAAATATTATCATTAATTGCTCCTTCTATTTTATTCATTACTTTTTGTTGCTCTTTTGTCAAAATTAAATTTTGAGTCTTTTCAACCTTCTTATTCTTAAATGGATTTCTAGCTACCTCTTTTTCTATTATCTCAACATAGCCATTTTTTTGCAAGGTTTTAATCACAGAAGCACTAGTATCTGCAAAATCAATAAGTTCAGACTGCAAAACCTCATCATTTTCCATCAAAAATTTTAAAGTTCGCACTTGTTTCTCAGATTTTACATTACAATTATCTATTTCTTCTTGTATTTCATCTGAATCTTTTTTCAAATAGACAAACTTTAGCTCTTTATCTTTAATTCTATTTTGAATGTTTTTTGATGTAGTACCAGGAGGAAGCATAAGTTTTATACAGTCTGACACATTGCAAAAGTACTTATGTGCCATAAGCTTAGCAAGCACAATCTTTTCTTCATTTAAGTATCCGCTTCTCTATATTTAAAATATCTTTAACTTTATAATCTGAAGCTTCCTTGATTCCAGTTACAAACCCCTCTTGTGATCTCTTCATAGTCCCAAAAGGTACACAAACTTTAGTACCTATTTTAATACAAGATATAAACTTTTCAGGTACATTATAATCAAATATTTTATTTAAATCTTTAGCATTACTACTAATTATAACTTCTACTATCATGTCTCCTAGTATATCAAATTTTTTCTACTTTCTCAACAACTTTTTAGTGTTTTTTCTAGACATATTTGCACAAATTAGTACCTAATTTTACAAGTCTATTATCCTATACAAAATAAAATTCCCATATACAGAGCATAAAAGGCTAAATAAATTACTCCATTAAATCTACTCATTTCATTTTTAGGAGGAATAAATGGAAACAAAGCTAAAAGCAAAGTACCGAACTATCAAAATCCCCATATCAATATTATAAGAAAGATTATATGTAATAGAATTAATAACAGAAGTACCTCCAATAATAAATAACATATTAAAAATATTAGATCCGAATAATATTTCCTATAGCAATATCAGAGTTTCCTTTTATAGCAGCTGTAACGCTAGTAACAAGCTCAGGAAGACTAGTTCCAATAGCAAGTATTGTAAGACTTATTATTTGCTCACTAAGACCAAGTTTTTGGGCTATTATCACACTATTGTCTACTGTAAAATCTCCTCCAAATTTTAAAGCAATAATTCCTAAAATAATAAACACAATATTTTTTATTACTTTTATATTAGAAGTATCACTTGGCTTTGTGTCTTCACCATTTTTATCAAATTTCTCTCCTTTAAGCCCCATAAATATTGTATAAGCTATAAAAAGTACAAAAAGTATCAATAGTATTATTCCATCAAGTCTTGTAATATCTCTTCCTATATTACAAAGTATCAAAAATATAACAGTAAACATGAGGCACATAGGAATCTCTATAAGCCTTGTTTCTCTTTGAAATTTTACTGGTCTAATAACAGTTGAAAGTCCAAGTATTAGTAATAAATTACATACATTGCTTCCTATAACATTTCCAATTGCCATGTCTGAATAACCATTAATACTTGATGTTAAACTAACAAACATCTCTGGCATAGAGGTTCCAATAGATACGATAGTTAATCCTATTATTATTTCTGGTATATGAAACTTTTTAGCAATATTACTTGCACCTTCTACTAAGAAATCTGCTCCTTTTATTAAAAGTGCAAACCCCAATAAAATTAAAAGTATTGGAACTACCATATAATCTCCTTTCTTTTTTATTAATCTTCTTTAATTTATCTCTTAATTAATTCTTCAATATCTTTTTTTCCTAAATATCCGAGAATTTCTTGCTTTTTCTTCATTTTTTTCAAATAAAATCAAGGTTGGGACTACCATAACTCCATATGCTATTGCAAGTTCTTGATTTTCATCCACATTTACTTTTATTACCTTTATATCTTCATTTTCTTTTGCAAATTCTTCTAATTCAGGTGCTAACATTTTACATGGTGGACACCATGTAGCAAAAAAGTCTACTAAAACTTTTCCATTTTCTTGTATTTCCTTTAAGAAACTTTCCTTATTTACTTCTATAATATGCATATCTTCCCTCCTAAAAACCTAAGTATAACATATATAAACCTATCATTAAAATTACTATACCCATAATATATTTTAATATGTTGCTAATTTTTCCATATTTTTGATTTTGTGTTATTTTTTTTGCAAGTCCTACTGATGTGCCAAAGGTTATAACTAATATGCTATTTCCTATTCCATATAATAGTAAAAGCAGTATTCCATATAGTATACTTCCAGACTTTCCAACTATTGCAAGAAGTACAACTAATACAGGTGTTGAACATGGAGATGAGAAAATTCCGCCCCAATATTCCAGAAATTAGTGCTCCTATATATCCTTTTTTGGTATTTTTACTTTGCAAGTTTGTTCCTTTGAAAAATGTAAATACTTCAAAGGTTTGAAGAGACATCATTATCATTAATACCCCAAGTGCTATATACCAAATTTTTCCTCCTCCTTGCATGAACTTTCCTAAAATTCCTGCCACCATACCAAGGGCTGTAAATGTTATTATCATTCCGAACTGCAAAAACTAAAGATAGCTTAAATGCTTTTTTTGTATCATTTGCACCAAGACCTCCCATGCAACCTATGACTAATGGTATGCTAGTTAGAGAACATGGCGTAAATGAGGTTAAAATTCCTGCTATAAATGCTATAAAGGGTGCTATATAGTAATTGGTTTTTATTAATTCTCCAAATTCATTTAGTATTTCACTCAATTTAACCCCATCTCCTTTAAAAGTTCTCTCATTTGTTCTTTTGTGAGCATTCCTATATGAATTGTTAGTTCATGTTCTCCGTTTTCATTTTTTATATATTCTAAACCTTTCGCTTCTGGATTTTCTATTACAAGTGGTTTTCCTTCATTTGTAAATAATATTTGCGTAGGAATTAGCTCTACTGGATATTTTTCTGCAATTTGTGGATATCTTACTGTGTCTACATATTTTATTATTGCTTTTCCTTGCATCTCTTCATTCATTTCTCTTAAGTATGGTGCCATTTGCCTACATGGCATACAATAATCTGCACCAAAGTCTATCATTATTGGAAGATTATATTCTTTTAGTTTATTTAAATTTAAATTTCCTGATGCTTTTAGTTTAAAATCTTCATTTATGTTTTCTTCTGCCTTTTGAAGTGAGTTTTCTTCACTTGTTTTTTGCATATTTTTTATAGCCCATACTCCTATGGCTAAGGCTATAACTATAGTAATAATTATAATTTGTTTTTTATTCATTAATTTTATCTCCTATATATTTTCTAAATTTAATATTTTCTTTATGGTACTTGTGTATACCATTAAATAGGCTATTGCAAGTAAAAAGCCGGCTAATACATCGCTTGTATAGTGTACTCCTAGATATATTCTGCTAAATCCTATACTAGCTATCAATATGCCTAATACTGTGATGAGAAACCATTTTAAGTATTTGTTTTTTACATTTTTGTATATTAGATAGATTATAAATCCGTAAAATGCCATGCTTGCCATGGAATGCCCTGATGGAAAACTGTATCCTACCTCATCTATTATTCTGTATTCTATAGGTCTTGGTCTTTGTAGAATATTTTTTAAGACAAAATTTAATACTGTTTGTATTGCTAAGTTTAAATTGATTGCCACTCCTATTTTCTTGTTCTTCACTATTATTAGTGATAATATAGAAATTATGATTAAACATATTGCTCCGCCAAAATTTGTTATAAATTTTGCTATATTAATACCTGTATCACACATTAGATATGTTATAACGAAATTATGCCCGATATATGTCTGCTTGCATTATTTCTTGGCTCCAGACATTTTTTGCGAACATTAAGAAGCCTGTTATACATATTATTACAATAATTATTTTCCAGTTTTTATAAGCAAATTCTTTTAAATTTTTCATCTGCTGCTTCATTAGTTTCTCCTTGTTTTTTATATTTATTTTATAATATTATCATAAAAAGAAGCAGTTAGCAATGCTAATTGCTTCTTTTTTTAGTATAAGAATCTTTTATTTCTAACTACATATTTCTTCTTTATATTTATTTAAGCTGTTTTAGAACTATAGCTATATTCTGTTACTATTTCTTTTGCTACTTTCTTATTATTTTCAAAAATTTCTATAATATTTCTTCCAAAAAGTAAAAATAGTACTTCTATACTAATACAAATGATTAATATAATAAATATGACATTTCCGGACTGTTATCTTCTTCTTATTTTCCTTCTTATTCTCCATAAATTTCTCCTTTGATTTATATCTTTATATATTTTATCATATAAAAAACTAACATGCAATACTTAAAAGCAGAACTCTACCATCTAAAAATAGTATTCTTAAATATTTTTTAGGCAAAAGTCTTTTATATTTAAAACTTTTGCTTCTAGGTCTTTATAAAAAGCTTCTTCGTGTGAAACTAAAATAACTGTCCCTTTAAATTCTTTTAAGGCTTTTTTTAGTTCATCTTTTGCATCTACATCTAAATGATTAGTAGGTTCATCTAGTATAAGCACATCACATGGTTTTAATATAAGTAAACATAGTTTTACTTTAGCTTGTTCTCCTCCACTTAAAGTATGAATTGCTTGCATTACATGCTCTTTTTTTACTCCGCAGTCGGCTAAATATTTCCTTATTTGTTTTGGTTTAAGTTTTGGATATTCTCTTGCAATAATATCTAATGGAACCCAGTCTGGATTTTCCCATTTTAGTTCTTGTTCATAATAACCTATACTTTTTATTGCTTCTGAAAACCTATATGCTCCCGAAATAGGTTTAATTTCTCCTATTAAAGTTTTAAGTAGAGTAGATTTTCCTATACCATTAAATCCGTGTGATTACAATTTTCTCTTCATTTCTTATCTCAAATTTCATCTTTGGAAGTAATGGATAGTAATATCCGTACTTCTAAATTATTTGCTTCTAATATAACTGTTGCAGTAGTTCCAATTGAAGAAAACCTAAAGTGTGGTTTTGATGTAAAGCTTGGCTTTTCTATTATCTCCATTTTATCTAATTTCTTTTCTCTACTTTTTGCCATTTTAGCAGTAGATGCACGAACTTTGTTTTTTGCAATATAGTCTTCTAATTTTTTTATCTCTTTTTGTTGTGATTCATACTCTCTAACATATGCTTCTCTGCCACTTATCTTTTGTTTTAAAAAACTAGAATATGTACCTTTATATTTTTTTATTTTGTTAAATTCAATATCGCAAATACAGGTTGTAACTTTTTCTAAAAAATCATAATCATGTGAAACTATAATAAATGCACCTTTAAATGTTACCAAATAACTTGATAGCCAGTCTATATGCTCTTTGTCTAAAAAGTTTGTTGGTTCGTCTAAAATTATTACTTCTGGATTTTGAAGCAATAATTTTGCAAGAATTACCTTTGCTCTTTGCCCTCCACTTAAATTTTTAAGATATGTATCAAGTCCCATTGCAGTTATTCCAAGTCCACTTGCTACTCTTCTTATTTCACTTTCAATTCCATAAAAGTTATTTTTATCCAGTATTTCTTGGTATTTTGAAACTTTATTTATAATCTGGTCTGTGTAGTTATTTGTCATTTCCATATATAACTCATTTAGCTGTTTTTCTATTTTAAACAAGTCATCAAAAGCTGTTTTCAAATAATCAAATATTTTCTCATCTTCATTTACAATTGCATATTGATCTAAGCTACCAATAGTGACTCCATTTTGCCATTTAATCATTCCTTTATCTGGTAGAATTTCTTTAATAAGTAATTTTATTAATGTACTTTTTCCAGTTCCATTCTGCCCGAACGATTCCCATATGTTCCCCTTTATATAATTCAAATGAAGAATCTTTATATAAAACCTTATCTGCAAACGCATGAGATAAGTCCATAACTTCTAATAATGCCATTTTTTTGTTTTATCCTTCTCTCCTATGTTTTTAATTAAAATAATTTATTTACAACTATATAACTTTGTTATTAATATTTTATATTATTATAGTCGAAATAATGGTATAGGTCAATATTTAAGTCCATTTTTTATTACTAAAAATAAACTAACTATTGCTTTTTGCTAATAGTTAGTTTTATGTTAACCTAACGCTATATCTAATACCATCATGACCACAAACCCTGTAGCTACTCCAAGCACACCGAAGAACTGATTTCTTCCCTAAATGCATTTCTGGAACTAACTCCTCTACCACAACATATATCATTGCACCAGCTGCAAACGATAAAAGATAAGGGAGTAATGGAACTACAATATTTATAAGCAATATTGTTGCAAATGCAGCAATTGGTTCTACTATTCCTGACAACACACCTGCTAAAAATGCTTTTGCTCTGCTTTTGCCTTTCATCTTAAGTGGCAAGGAAATTATTGCACCTTCTGGTATGTTTTGGATCGCTATACCGAATTGCAAGTACTATTGCTTCAAATAATGCAATTCCAGCATTTCCTGATAAAAATCCTGCAAACACTACTCCTACTGCCATACCTTCTGGTATATTATGTAGGGTTACTGAAAATGTTAACATGTTTAGTTTTTTGCCATTTTCCTTTGTTTCGAATTTTTCCGCTAGTTTATTAATTCCTAGTAAGAATACTACTCCTAATATAAAACCTACTGCTGCTGGAACCCAAGCTATAATTCCTTGTTCTTCTGCCATTTCTACTGATGGCATAATCAGTGACCAAACACTTGCGGCGATCATAACTCCTGCTGCGAAACCTACTATTAATTTTCTAACTCTTTCACTTAAGTCTTTTTTTAGGAAAAAGCTTAAACTACTGCCTAGGCTAGTGCCAGCAAATGGTATTAGAATGCCTATTATACTATATAATATGTCATTCACTTTGTCTTTGCCTCCTATACTTACATAGTATGCAAAGTGTACAAATTATGTTAATCTCATTTTATTCTTTTACTCTTAGCATCCTTAAAGCATTTATTATTGCAATTACTGAAACTCCTACATCTGCAAATACTGCTTCCCACATATTTGATATTCCTAGGGCTGATAATATTAGTACTAGAATTTTTATTGAGATTGCAAATATTATATTTTCTTTTACTATTCTCATTGTTCTTTTTGACAGGTTTATTGCAGATGTTATTTTAGACGGTTCATCTGTCATAATGACTATATCAGAAGCTTCTATTGCTGCATCTGCTCCTAATCCTCCCATTGCAACTCCTATGTCTGCCATAACTAAGACTGGGCTGTCATTTATTCCGTCTCCAACAAATGCAAGTTTTCCCTTTTTAGATTTTTCTTTTTTTAGTATCTCAACTTTTTCTGCTTTTCCATCTGGTAATAGATTTGTATATACTTCATCCAACTTTAGTTTATTTGCAACATCTTTTCCTACTTCTTCTCTGTCTCCTGTTAACATTACTGTTTTCTTTATGCCTTGCTTTTTTAAGATTTCTATTGTTTTTTTAGAGTCTTCTTTAATTTTGTCTGCAATTAGTATATTTCCTACATATTTGTTGTTTACTGCTATATGCAATATTGTTCCATATCCTCCACTACTCTTTACTTCTATATTGTTTTCTTTCATTAATTTTTCATTTCCAACTAGGATATTCTCATTTTCAATTTTAGCTGAAATTCCATGACCTGAAATTTCTTCTGTTTTTTTAATTTTACTTTCATCTATTTCTTTTCCATATGCTTTTTTTATAGATTCTGCAATTGGATGATTTGAATATTTTTCGCAATATGCTGTAAGTTCTAAAAGTTTTTCTTTTGTAATTTCTATAGCATTTATTTCTTGAACTTCAAATACACCTTCTGTTAATGTTCCTGTTTTATCAAAAACAACTATTTCTGTATTAGAAAGTGCTTCTAGGTAATTACTTCCTTTTATTAAAATTCCTATTTTAGAAGCTCCTCCAATTCCTCCAAAAAAGCTTAGTGGAATTGATATAACAAGTGCACATGGACAGGATACAACTAAAAATGATAATGCTCTATAAGCCCAGCTTGCATAACTTCCATCTTGCATAATAATTGGCGGTAATATTGCTAATAAAGCCGCAATTATTACAACAATTGGTGTATAGTATTTAGCAAATTTTGTGATAAAATTTTCTGTTTTTGCTTTTTTATGAGTTGCATTTTCTACTAAGTCTAAAATTTTACTTACAGTAGATTCTCGATATTCTTTTGTTACTTTTATTTTAATTACTCCACTTATATTTACTGAACCACTTAAAAGTTCATCTCCTATATCTACTTCTCTTGGTAAGCTTTCTCCTGTTAGTGCTTTTGTGTCTAGTACTGAAGTTCCGCTCTATTATGCACCCATCTAGTGGTATCTTTTCTCCGTGGTTTAACAATAATTATTTCTCCTATTTTTACCTCATCTGGGTCTATTTTTTCTATTTCTCCATTTCTATATACATTTGCAATATCTGGTCTTATATCCATTAAACTTGAAATAGATTTTCTAGATTTTTGAACTGCATAGCTTTGGAAAAGTTCGCCTATTTGATAAAATAGCATAACTGCTACTGCTTCTGGATATTCACTAATGGCAAAGGCTCCAATTGTCGCAACTGACATAAGAAAGTTTTCATCAAATATTTTTCCTCTTAGGATATTTCTTATTGCTTTTTTTAATATTTCCAACCCGAACTATTAGGTAGCTTATTATAAATAGAATATTATTTACTACTGCATTTTGGTTTTTTATTGCTATTCCTAAAATGAAAAATATTGCTGATATAATAATTATTAGACTCTTCTTTTTCATATCTTAATCCTCTCTTTTCTTTGCCTTAATCTTTATTTTATAATTTCTTCTATCTTTACATCTGGTTCTTCTCTTTTTATAACTTTGCTTAGCTTTTTCATTATATCTTGTTTGCAATTTTCATCAAATTCAAGTTCCATTTTCTCAGTTATAAAACTAATACTTGCCCTTTCTATTCCTTCTATTTTTTCTATCTTTCTTTCAAGTTCTGCGGCACAATTTGCACAGTCTAATCCTTTTATTTTAAATTTACTTTTCATTTTAATCACCTTTCTTAACTTCTATGTTCTATATGTTTAAATCCTATTTCAAAGACTTCTTTTACGTGTTCATCATCTATCATATAAAAAACTTCTTTTCCTTCTTTTCTACATTTTACAATTCCGCTTCTTCTAAGTGTTCCGAGTTGATGTGAAATAGATGATTTACTCATTCCTAAGACATTTGCAATATCACACACACACATTTCGTTTTGGTCTAATGCACACAAGATTTTTACTCTTGTTGTGTCTCCTAGAATTTTGAAAAATTCTGCAAGTTTATTAAAGAGTTCATCGCTTGGCATTTTTCTGATGGTGTGTTCTACAACTTCTTTATGGATTATATTACAGTCACATATAAATTCATTCTTTGACATCTTTTCCTCCTTTAATATATCTTATGTATATAGTTGAGTATTTGTTCAACTTTTTAATTATATTATAGTTGAATATATATTCAATTGTCAAGTGTTTTTTCTTAATTTTAGAATAAAAAAAATTCCAGTAAAAATATTATTTTACTGAAACTTTTTATTAAAATTTAATCTTTTTTAAACTTCTATAAGTTCATATTCCTTGCTTCCAAACCCAAGTTCAGCAGCTGAATCAATTGTATGAGTTCCATGCCTTGACTCAACTCTTTCCAAAAAATGCTCTTTCCCTGCATCATTTGATTTTCTAACTAAATCAATACAAGCTTCATCAATTGCAACTGGGTCAAGTGACGCTAAAATACCAATATCTGCAATACATGGATCTTCTGCCACACTACAGCAGTCACAATCAACAGACATATTGCACATTACATTAATAAATGCCATATTTCCTTTGAAAAATTCTACAATAGTTTCTGCACTGTCTGCCATTGCTTCTAGGAATTTGTCTTGCTCTGCAACTTTATCCCACAATTTGTATTGATCTAATTCTTGACCTGCTGTATGTATCCATGTTTTCCCAGCAGATGATGCACACCCAATTGATAATTGTTTTAAGGCTCCTCCAAAACCACCCATTGGATGTCCTTTAAAATGTGAAAGAACTAACATTGAGTCATAATTTTTCATATTTTTTCCGACATAGTTTTTCTTTATTACTTTTCCATTTGGTATTTCTAGTACTAGATCTTCTCCTTCTGCATCCATAATATCTACTTCGAAATATTTACTCCACTCATGTTCTTCTAATAATTTTTTATGTTTTTCTGTTTCATTTCTTGCTCCTTCATATGCTGTGTTACATTCTACAACTGTTCCATTTACATGCTCTATCATTTTTTTCATAAATTCTGGTCTTAGATAATTTTGATTTCCTCTTTCTCCAGAATGAACCTTTACTGCAACTTTTCCTGGTAGATCTTTTCCAAGTAGTTCATACATTTTGACTACATTTTCAGGTGTTATTTCTTTACAAAAATATACTTTTGATTTTTCCATAAGTATTTTTTCCTTTCTCTAATTTGATATAACCATTCTATCACTTAAATTCTATTTTGCCATTTTCTTTTATTTTGATGGCATCATTGACATTATTCTTCCTGCAAAGTCTCCAAAGTTTTGCGATTGGATTATTACTTTTCCTGGTCCTACTAATTTTGTTAAAAATAGTCCTTCTCCTCCTAAGAATATATTTCCTAATCCTTTTATTGTTTCTACTTCATATGATACTGTGTTTTCAAATGCTACTACATTTCCTGTGTCTACTTTTAAAACTTCACCAGCAGATAGTTCTTTTTCTATTGGGTCTCCATCTATTTCTAAAAATATCATACCTTTCCCTTGTGCCTTTTGAAGAATAAACCCTTCTCCTCCAAAAAGACCTGCTGAAAATCTTTTTGAAAACGCTATACTTAGTTCTACTCCTGGTTCTGCACAAAGGAAAGCTCCTTTTTGCATTGTCATTCCATTTGGTATTTCACTTAGGTTAATTGCTTTTATATCTCCTGGTACTGTTGTTGCAAATGCAATTTGTGCTCCGTCTTTTTCTGATGTATATGTATTCATAAATATAGATTCCCCTGCAAACATTCTGCCTAAGCTTTTCATTACTCCCCCTCTTGCATTTGTTGACATTTTTATTCCTTCTGTTTGCCATGTCATTCCACCTTTTTGTGTGTACATTGCTTCTCCTTTATTCATTGTTACTTCAACTGATGGAACAGTTCTTCCAACTATTTTATATTCCATTTTGTTCCTCCTTATTTTTTTATTTTCTTTGATATTTTATCATATCTTATGGGCTTTTACAATGTTTTTTGTATTTAATCTTTGGCATACTAAAAAAAATTACTATCTCTTTTTCTATATATGTGATATAATTATAATATGAAAAATCAAGAAATAATAGTAGAAAATTTAAATACACAAATAATTGGAAAAAATTTGATTTATTTAGAAGAGGTACGGTTCGACTCAGGAGTATGTGAAGAATATAAAAAATCGAGGTGCAAGGGATCGGATTAGTTGTTGTGGCTAATAATCAAACAAGTGGGAAAGGAACAAATGGTAGAGTTTGGTATACAAAAAAGGGAGAAAATCTTACTTTTTCTTTTTTATTAAGACCAAATTGTGATGTAAAATGTTTAAAAAATTTAACTATTATCATTGCCAAAACTGTTATAAATGTAATTAAAGCATTATATGGATATACCTTAGAAATAAAATATCCAAATGACATAGTAATAAATAACAAAAAGCTTCGGAGGAATTCTTACTGAGAGTTTTACAAAAGGAGAAATAGTAGAAGAGTTAATAATCCGGAGTTGGTTTAAATGTAAATCAAATAAATTTTGCTGAAGAAATTAAAGAAAAAGCAACCTCCCTAAAAAAAGAATTTAATAATGAATTTAATAATGAGGAAATTCTTATAAAATTTTTAAACGAATTTGAAAAACAATATCTAAAAATAATTTACAATTCATAGAAAACTAAAAAAATCAGCTGCAATTTCTTAAATTTTCCTTAATGTCATTTAGTTGTCACTTTAAATCAATTATAATATAATTAAAGAAATTATTACAAAATTGCCATGATTTTGTAAGGTAAATCGATTGCTAAACAAAACTTACTCGGGTATAATATAATTAGATAAACAAATAGTTGTAGTAATCACGATTTTAGTGAGGTGGTAGAAATGAAAATTTTAAAGAAAGTTATTTTAGCTATTTTGGTATTGATAGTAATTGGAGGAACAGCTCTTATTGGAAATGGATATTTTTTATATAAAGAAGCAATAGAAAAGGTTCCTTTGAAAGATAAAGTTGCAACAATTCAAGAAAATGAGAGCTATATAGAAACTAAAGATCTACCAGAGATTTATAAAAAAGCAGTTATCTCTGTTGAAGATCATAGATTTTACAAACATAATGGAATAGATATTATTTCAATTGGAAGAGCAGTTGTAAATGATATAAAAGCCATGAAACTTGTAGAAGGTGGTAGTACAATTACTCAACAATTAGCTAAAAATATTTATTTTACTCAAGAAAAGAAATTTACTAGAAAAATTGCCGAAGTATTTATGGCATTTGAAATAGAAAAAGAATATGAAAAAGATGAAATTTTAGAACTATATTTAAACACAAGTTATTTTGGTGATGGGTATTATACTGTAAAAGAAGCAGCAAATGGATACTTTGGTAAAGAGCCAATAGATATGACAGATTATGAGGCAACTCTTCTAGCTGGAATACCAAATGCACCATCAGTTTATGCACCAACTAAAAATCCTGAACTCGCCAAGCAAAGGCAAAAGCAAGTCATGGATAGAATGGTAAAATATGGAGTTTTGACTGAAGAAGAAGCAAAAAGGATTTTAAATAATTAATTTAATATATAGTAAGGAGTAGGTTTTAATTCACTACTCCTTTTTATTATGCATAATCAAATTAGAAATTTATAAATATTGCAGGGTCTTGATATTCTCCATCTTTTAAAAGTTCGAAATGTAAGTGAAACTCATCTAGTATCTCAAAAGTTGAAGTATTGCCTACAGTTCCTATTGTTTGCCCCTTGCTAACTTCTTCTCCGACAGTAACAAATTCAGCTGTTAAAAGATTGGCATATCTTGTTTCAAATCCATTTGCATGTTCTATTATAACTGTAATTCCATATCTTGGATCATTTTTTATTGCAGTAACTTTTCCAGCTTCTGCTGCCATTACAATAGTTGTTTTATCAGATTTTATATCAACACCAGCATGTACTGTCCATTCTTTTAAAGTTTCTGAATAAACTAGTTTATCCTTAGCAAATTCTTTCATTATTTCCCCTTGCACAGGTCTTTCAAATTCTGGATCTTTCACAGGTTCTGGAGTTTCTTTTGCGGGTTCTTCTTTTTTTGTTTCTTTAGGTTCTTCTTTTTTAGGTGTATTTTCTTCCTGTTTATTATTTTCTTCTTTTGGCTCTTCATTTTCATTTGCTACTATCTCGTTTAGTTGCTCGTCTACTGTTTTACCAACACTTAAACTTGCTTCTTGTGTTTTATCTACTAATGTAGGTTCTTGTCCAATGTCTGCTAGACCTTTATCTTCTATATCTGTATAGGCCTTTTCTAAATTTTTATTATATATTTTCATTGTTACAAAAAACGCAATTATCCCTAAAACTAATATTAAAACTGCCGCATATAAAGCAGATTTAAGTCCGAATCCACTTTCATCATTTCTTCTTCCGCCCTCTCTTCTTCTTTCCTTTCTTCTATCATTTCTCATAATTCTTTCCTCCTTAAAGTTTTAACTTTAGTATAAGTATTTCCTATTTTTGAAGAATTATGCAAAAATATCTAAAGAGTTTTTATTCGAGTTTTAAAATTGCAGAATTGGTATAAAAATGAGTTAGTATATCATTATATGTAGTTCCAGATTTAGCTAAAGCATCTGCTCCTGTTTGGCTTAAGCCAACTCCATGACCATATCCGAATCACTCTAAATGTTATTTTTTCATCTTTAGTTATGGTAAAATTTGCAGATTTTAATCCGGAAAATGGTCCTTACTTCTGTCCCTTTTAGTTCTTTATTTCCAAACCTTATTTTTTTTATCCTTTTTCCTGGTGTATATTCTTTTATTTCCATCCAATCTTCTGCATCTAAATTTATATCTAAGTCACTGTACTTTCCTTTTAATTTTTGCAAAAATTCTTCTTTTGTAAATGTAACCCATGATTCATATTGTGGATATGCCTCTTCTCCATTTGTTTCTACTGAGTTTAAATATGGAAGATCTTTTCCCCCCCAAACATTTGAAACATTTTCTGTCATTCCTCCACTATTTGCATGAAAAAATGCATTTATCACTTTCCCATCATATGTCACGACTTCTCCAACAGTTGCATTTACTGCTTCTACAAGCTTGTTCCACCTCTCCTGCTTGTTATCTTGCCATCTATTCATTCTATCTTCTTTAGAAATCCATGCTTGGCAGCAGGTGCTACTATCACATATATCTGCATTTTCATGTACTGTTCCTGTTATTATTTTATATATTGTATATGTTCTTGCAGAAACACTTTGTGCTTTTAAGGCTTCTAATTCATAATCTACTGGCATTTCAGCAGATACAACTTCTACTATATAATCATCTAAACTTTTCTCTTCTACTTCTCCTGTTTTTGCATGTAAAAGCTTGATTGTTCCAAAATCACTATATGAATATTTTTCTACTTCTAACTCTGGTATTTCTGGTTCTTGATTTATGACTTCTTTTATTTTAAATTTTACTGTAAAAAATATAGGTATTAAAAAGCATATACCTACAACTGCTAGAATATATAGCATTATCTTTTTCATACTGCCTCCAAACTTTCTTTCATTCTTTCTAAAACCTTTTTTTCAATTCTTGATACTTGCACTTGAGAAATTCCGAAGAATTCTTCCGTACTTCCGCTTGTGTTTTGTTTTTATAAAATCTAAGCACTATGATTTGCCTTTCTTGACTTTTTAGTTCTTCTATTAATTGATTTACTGTTATTTTATTTATTATTTCGTTTTCTTCATTTGCACATACTGGAATTTTGTTTATTAATTTAATATTATTTTCATTTTCTGTTTTGCCTTCTTCTTTGTATATTGATTCTACAGGATTTCTTGCTTCAAGTGCTACTGCAATTTCTTCTTTATCTATTTTTAGTTTTTCTTCTAATTCTTTTAATGTAATGTTTTCGCCTGTTTTTCTTAGGTGTTCTTCTTCTAGTTTGCTTATTTTCATACTCAATTCTTTTATACTTCTGCTTACTTTTATTATTCCGATCATCTCTGATAAATTTTTTTATTTCACCCAAAATATATGGTACAGCATATGTAGATAGCTTTACATCGAAACTTGTATCAAATCTCTTTATTGATTTTATGAAGCCCATACAACCAATTTGGTATAAGTCTTCTGTTTCATATCCTCTTCCACAAAACCTTTTAACTATACTCCAAATAAGTCCTTGATTATCTTCTATTAGTTTTGTCATAGCATCATTGTCCCCAAGGCTTGCCTTTTTTATGTCTTCTATACGATTTTCATACATTTAGACTTTTTTCTCCTTTGTTAGTTTTCTTTGATATTTTTAACCATAGTTACTTTTGTTCCAAGTCCAAGTATTGATTCTATTTTTAGTTCATCCATAAAGCTTTCCATTATTGTAAATCCCATTCCTGATCTTTCTAATTCTGCTTTTGTTGTATATAATGGTTCTTTTGCAATGTCTATATTTTCTATTCCTCTTCCTGTATCTGCTATTTCAATTATTAATTTCTTATCTACAATTTTAGCGTTTATTTTTATAATTCCATCTTTTCCTTCATATCCATGAATTATTGAATTTGTTACAGCTTCTGATACTGCCGTTTTGATATCTGCTATTTCTTCAATACTTGGATCTAGACTCGATGCAAATGCTGCAACAGTGACTCTTGCAAATGCCTCATTATTTGATTTACTCAAAATTTCAAGTGTCATTTCATTATCATATTTTTCTTTCATCTTTCCCCTCCTAACCTATCTTTATTATTTTAGTTATTCCACTCATTTCCAATATCTTCTTGATACCAGATTTTACATTTCTAATTTCTAAATTTCCACCTAACATTTTTATAATTTTATATCTTCCGAATTAGCATCCCTATCCCTGCACTGTCCATAAAAGTAACCTTATCAAAATCAAATATAACTCTTTTAGGCATACATCTTTCAATTTCATCATCTACTTTCCTCCTTATTTTTTCTGCTAAATGGTGGTCTATTTCTTCTGTTATTTTAAATGTTAATAGCTTGTCCTTTTCATCATAATCTATATTCATCTATTTTTTAGCCTCCTTACGTTTTTTTTATTATATACTATTTGGTAATTTTTTCCAATAGTTTTTTTTAATTTTCGTACACCAAAAAACGACAAAAAAAGAATTAACAAATTCTAAAAATGTAATTTGTTAATTCTTTTAATATGTAAAGAGTGAGTTTTTTACTTTGCTATATTTTAAAGCTTAATTTCTTCAAATGTGTTCTTTTTTATTTCTTTTGGTACTTCTATTGGATATTTTCCACTAAAACATCCTGTACAAAAATTTGGTATTTTGCAATCTTTTGCAATTTCTTTTAGGCATTCTAGATTTAAATATTCTAGACTATCTGCACCAACTAATTTTCTCACTTCTTCAATTGTTCTATTGTATGTTATTAGTTCTTCTTTATTATCTATATCTGTTCCAAAATAGCATACATCCATAAATGCAGGTGATGCAATTCTTAAGTGAACTTCTTTTGCTCCTGCACGTTTTAAGACTGCAATTATCTTTGTTATGGTTGTCCCTCTAACTATTGAATCATCAATTAATATAATTTTTTTGTCTTTTACCACTGATTTTATTGGGTTTAGCTTGAGTCCTACTAATTCTCTTCTTGTATCTTGTGTGTTTTGTATAAAAGTTCTACCTATATATTTACTTTTTGTAAAAGCTATATCATAGTGTATTCCTGATTCTTTTGAATAGCCAAGTGCAGCATCTAATCCTGAATCTGGAACTCCTGCAACTATGTCTGCATCTATTGGTGCTTGTTTTGCAAGATATCTTCCGTACATCTTCTCTAAATTTATGTACACTTATTCCATCTATTACAGAATCTGGTCTTGCAAAATACATGTATTCAAATACGCATAATCCCTTTGGTTGATCTTCTCCTGTTTGTATAGAGGTTACTTCATTGTTAGTCACAATTACAAGTTCTCCTGGTTTTATATCTCTTTCAAATTCTGCTCCTGAAATATCTAAAGCACAACTTTCTGATGCAAATACAATCTCGTTTTCTGTTCTTCCCATACAAAGTGGTTTAAATCCCTGTGGGTCTCTTACTGCAATTAGTTTTTTTGATGTCATAACTATTAATGAATATGAACCTTTTAGTCTTTTGATTGTATTTACTAGTGCTTCTTCTATTGATTTTGCTTTTAATCTTTCTTGAACTATTACATGACAAATAACTTCTGTATCTGTTGAAGTTGTAAATATGTGTCCACTTTCTTCAAGTTCTTCTCTAAGTTCATATGCATTTGTTAAGTTTCCATTATGTACAACTGCTAGATTTCCTTTTTTGTGTTTTACAACCATTGGCTGAGCATTTTCTTTTTTGGCTTCTCCTGTTGTTGAATATCTATTATGACCTATACCCATTTTTCCAATTGGTAGTTCTTCTAATTTATGTTTTGGAAATACTTTTGAAACAAGACCTAAGTCTTTTCTATATGTGATTAATCCATCTTTATTTATTGCTATTCCGGCAACTTTCTTCTCCTCTATGTTGAAGTGCTGATAAGCCTACACTTATTATTGGTGCTAGATTTTCTGTTTGTTTTAGAGTATATATTCCATAAACTCCACATTCTTCTTTTACTTTATCAAACATCGTTTTTTCCTCCATTTAATTTTTTCATATAAAATATCTGTAATTTTCCCTCACATTTTAAATATATAAAACTAAGAACTATTTACATAATCCTTAGCTATATTATTTATTTTTTCTTTTTTTGTACTGAGAATCCAAATTTGCCGATTTTTTCTCCTAATGCGTAGTATCCTCCATTTGCATATGCTACTAAGTCGCATTTTGATATGTCAAAAGCACCATTTTCATCAATATATTTTTCATCTGCATTTATCGCTAAAACGTCTGCTAAAAACATATGGTGACCGACCTAGGTCTTTTATTTCTTCTACTTTACATTCTATTGATACTGGGCTTTCTTTAATCATTGGGCATTTTACAAAATTTGCTTTTTCCTTTGTAAGCCCCATTTCTTTAAATTTGTCTACATCTTTTCCAGATTTAACCCCACACCAGTCGGTTTTATATGCCAAGTCCTTTGTTGTTAAGTTTATAACAAATTCTTTTGTCTTTTTGATCATTTCATATGAGTGTCTTTCTGGTCTTACTGAAATATAGACTTTTGCAGGAGTTGAACATGTTATCCCTGTCCATGCTATTGTTATTATGTTAGATGTTTCCATATCACCACAGGTTACCATTACTGCTGGGATTGGATAAATGAAGGCTCCTGGCTTCCACATTACTTTACTCAAAGGTTATTTCCTCCTTAAAATATGCTTAGTCTTACATCTTAGTATAACATTTTTTTCTCCATTTTTCAAGATGTAATTTTACTTTAAGTATATTATTATGAATTTATTTTTAGAACTAAATAATTTTATAAATGCAAAATTATAACGTGGAAGCTAACTTACAAAATATTTAGCTTCACGTTCTTTTTTATATTTATTTTACTCTTTAGTCAATTGTTGTTGCTGTTCTTCCGAGTACCTACTACATTTTCTTGAAGTGAACGCCATGTATTGCAGCCAATTATTCCATCTGATGTTAACCCTCGACTTGTTTGGTATCTTTTTACTGCATTTTCTGTATTAGCTCCGAATATTCCGATCTAATCCGCCCTGTAGAAAATCCTAGTGTGTTTAAGTCATCTTGTGCAATTAATGTATACATTCCGTACGCTTCCTCTTTTAACTTGAGGGAAGCCTCCGGCTTGCACATGCAGATCTAAGAGCACGTTTGTCAAAATGTACCCATGTAGGTGTAAGTGATGCAGGCTCTACATATGACCAAACTCCCGAATTTTTCGCACTATTTCTAAGACTAGTTCTTTTAGCAGCAGAACAAGTCTGGCATACATCAAATGCTACTCCTGCATAGTGCTGTGATTGAAAACCATGACCACCTTCCCAAGGTCTTTTAAATGCAAATCCTACTGGAATAGACTGACCAAAAATATATCTTTGGCTGTTCCAAGACTGCATAGCACGTTTACTAGTCCATAGTGTTGGGCTTTTGCTAGATCCGCCTAAATTCTCCAACGGTTAAGGTTCTACCGAGAGTTATAAGGCATAGCTTCGTTTTCACCTCTATAATATGTTTCCATTCTGTTATTATCATTATTATAAACTAAAATTTTTGCCATTTATTTTCATTCCTTTCTATAGCTATAATATGAAAGGAATAGAGTTAAAGTGAAGATAATAATTTTTAGATAAAGCGATGCAAGGCTCCTGTTTTTTTCAAGAGCCTTGCAGTGTAATTGGAAGATACTAGTCATCAATTATTTTCAGCATTTTTGCTATAAGCTCGGGAGCTGGGTCCCAATATTTGGAATTGATAATAAAGCTCTACAATCTCCAATCATTCTTGAAAATAAACAATTTTCAAATAGTTTCTACAATGTGATTATCACATTATATAAAAAAGATATAAATAATTCAATATTTAAACACAGAAGTTTAAAATTATTATAGTAATTTCCCATATTTTATGGTACAATAATATATATTATCTAACACAAGGAGATAATAAAACGAATAGGAGAGTGAAATATTATGTATCCATTTTGTAAATATTATGATGGAACAGAGGTTGTCTTTTCAGACATTATAATAAATGAACAAGGAGAAGAAACTATACAAATACATTTTGAGAGACCAACAGAAAAAGGTTTTGATAGTGTTAGATTTGAGCTTCCAAGCTATAAAATATTATATAAAGAAGGAGAATATACAGAAGAAGAAATAGAATTATTTAAAACTGTTGTAGAACGTGGAGCACCATCATTTTACAGATGGGCCAAACAAGGAGGGATTAATATTGCCTAATATATTAGAAATATGTGGATATAAAATATATTTTTGGTCAAACGAAAATGATGAGCCAATACATATTCATATTTCAAAAGGAATACCAGTAGAAAATTCTACAAAAATATGGGTTACCAAAAATGGTGGTTGTATAGTAGCCAATAATAATAGTAAAATTCCCGAAAAAGAATTAAGAGAAATTTTGGAAACTGTACAAAATAGTTATTTTTTGATAATTGCAAAATGGAAGATACATTTTCCAGATAAAGAAATTAGATATTATTGCTAAATATTAGTATAATTAAAAAGGTGCTACTGTATCGGACAATGTTGTGATTGAAAACCATGACCACTTTCCCAAGGTCTTTTAAATGCAAATGTGAAAATGATAGTTATAGCTTTTTAACTTAAACTAGAAAAGATTAGCAAAAATTGCTAATCTTTTCTAGTTTTTGGAGGAATTCCCTCCTTTTTATAACTTAATTCTCTTGCTTTTCAAAATTAAATGTTTGATGCTTTGGAGACAAGTTCATAAGCCTTTGTGGTTCTACCTTGAGGGCCTCAGCTATTTTCTTGATTGTTCTGATGGTAGGGAGATTTCTTCCATTGATGATATTGTCTAGTGTTCTACATGTGATGCCAGTTTGTTTTGATATTGTTATCAAAGTGGCACCAGTCTCTTCACATAATCTTAGCAAATTATCTGTCACATTCGCTCTTGAAATCCATTTCGCTTCAATTTGAAAATTGTCATACATAAGATCTTCCGTTGTAACTCCTAATGCTATTGCGACTTTGTCTACGTCTTCTGATATAAGAGCATTCTTAGAATTTAGCATTGTTTGTATTGCACTTATGGATGCCCCTGAAAGCGTAGCAAGTTCAGCTATCATTAGACAATTAAATTCGCAAAGAATCTTTAGGTTTCTGGCTACATTTTCATAAATATCTTCTTCTTTCAGTTTGTCATTTTCAAGCACTTCTACAGTGCTATTTAAAGCCTTCGCCAATCTTCTGATAGTAATTTTGCTAGGATTACATGAGTTTTTACCATTTACAATATGGCTAATTGTCACAGTTGAAATTCCTGCTTTTTTTGCAAGTTCACAATAATTCATCCGATTTCTTCTGCAAAGAACTCTTATATTGTGTCCTAAGAACTTACTTGTTTCCTTTGGCTCTTCTACCAATTCCAAAATTGGAATTTCAAGCTCCTGTGCGATTTTTTTCAGCACCTGTCTTTTGGGCTTCCATTTTCCATTTATTATGGAATTAACACTTGAACGACTTAGACCTATCCTATTTGCAAGTTCCATTTGAGTCAAATTTCTTTCCCGGCACCAACTTTTGATTTTTTCTCCTAGGTTCCTACTGACCTCCATGTCTCGATTGTTCATCTTTTTTCTCCTTATTAAAACAAAAGTATAGTTATAAAATTCTGCAATGTTTTTATTAACATTATAATAATTTTAACATATTTTTATGTAAATTTCAACTCTACCCTGTTTTGCTTAGTATTTCTTTTTTCATTTTGCTTATTATTTTTTTTTCTAGTCTTGATATGTAGCTTTGTGAAATTCCGAAGCATATCTGCTACCTCTTTTTGCGTTTTTTCATCTCCTCCACTTCTAAAGCCGAATCTGAGTTCCATTATATCTTTTTCTCTTGGATTCAACTTTGCCATCGATGCCTTTAATAGGCTTTTGTCTACTTCGTCTTCTATTCTTCTTGAGGTTACATCTCCTTCTGTTCCGAAGTATATCTGAAAGCAAAAGTTCATTTCCATCTCCATCTTGATTTAATGGTTCATCAATTGATATTTCTCCTTTTATTTTATTGCTCCTTCTTAAATACATAAGAATCTCATTTTCTATACATCTTGAGGCATATGTTGCAAGTTTTATTTTTTTCTCAGTATTAAATGTATTTATTGCTTTCATTAGCCCTATTGTTCCAATCGAAATTAAATCTTCTATTCCAATTCCTGTGTTTTCAAATTTTTTAGCAATATATACAACTAATCTTAAGTTTCTTTCAACTAAGGTTTGCCTTGCCTCCATATCTTTTTGAGCTAGTCTTTTTAATACTTCTTCTTCCTCTTTTGGTTCTAGTGGTGGAGGAAGAGTTTGGCTTCCTGCTATATAAAATATATTTTCACATTCTATTTTATTATCTTTTTTTAAGTATTTTTGATATAGACTGTTTATAATTTGAATTATATTCATTTGTTTTTTCACTTCCTTTCTCTAAAAGTTCTAATCCTACTAAGCCTGAATATGCTCCGCTTTTTGATATTTCTTTATTGTATATTCCGAACTATTACCTCTGCTTCTTCTTTAGCATATCCATCAAATTCTATTTTTATTTGGTCTGGCTTGAAACCAACTAACATACCATTTTGCTTTCCAAGTGAAGAAAATGGTATAAGTCTAAATCTTGAAATATAGTCTTTTCCTATCTTTTCTGTAATATTTTCATCTGTTTCATATAATATGTTTTCTAAACTATCTAATAATTCTTCTTCTATTATTTCTTTTAGTTTTTCTTTTTCTACCACAATAACTGGAATTTTTGTAATTGGATCTTTAAGTAAATTTCCACTATCTATCATACATCTAATTTTTACTTTTTTTCCTTTGTAATATATTTCTACTTCGCAAAACATATCATTTTTACTAAGTCTTGTTTTTATTATTTTAAATGCAATACTTAGTATTGTAAAACCTACAATTGCTCCTAAAAATGCGATTTTTATTGGATATGTTCCTGTTAAAAATCCATTTTTGTAAAGTATTTGCTGAGGTTTTATGTAATAAAGCAAAAAGAAAGCACATCCTCCAAATACAAATGATGTTAAATAAAATATTACAAGATGTTTGAATAATAATTTTACAGTTTTAGGTGCAAATGCAATATACACCATAGCAATTGATAATAGTACTTTTGAAATTAGGTTTATATATATATAGCTATCTGTTATATATGTTCCGTATAGCATAAAGTGCACCGAAGACTGCTAGATATTAAAATTTTTAAAGTTTTGCATTTTGTTTTTGTGACAATTCCTGTTCCGATATAGAATGATCCCATTCATAAGGATATTTTCTAAAAAGACTACATCCAAATATATAGTCATTTTAACTTATGCATCACCTCTTTTTCGCTTGTTTTAATACATTAATTATAGTTCGTCTTTTGTTAGAATATTGTCAAACTTTCGTGGAGAAAAAAAGAAGTCATCTTTAAAACTTGACTATTTCCCTCATGTTTAGAGTAATTATTCAATTTACTTTCAAATTGCAATGTTAAATATTGTAGTTTTTTAATATTTTATTAAATTTACTTGCACTAAAAAAAATTTCCATGATATAATAAGTTTAACTTCAAAATTAGAAAGGAAATGCTTATATGAATAGAACTAAGCGTAAAATTTTCGAAACTTCTATGAATTTATTTGCATCTAAAGGATATGATGCAACGAGTATTGAGGAAATCACATCTGTTGTTGGTGTTGCAAAGGGTACTCTTTATTACCACTTTTCAAGTAAAGAAGAAATTTTTACTTTTCTTGTTGAAGAAGGTATGAAACTTCTTCAAAATAGCATGTCTATAAAAGTTGCTTCTTGCAGTAATTTAAAAGAAAAATTAAAAGCTATTTTGCTTATACAAATTAAAGTTATGGTTAAATATCAAGATTTTATGACTATTGTTTTAAGTGAAGTTTTAGGAAATGATTCCAGAAATTTAACTTGCAGAAAATATGTTTTTGAATATATTGATATGCTTGAAAATATAATTAGCAAAAGTATTGAAAATCGGTGAAGGAAATATAAAAACAACTGGCTCCCCAGCCACACTTGCTAGTCGGTCTTTTTGGTACTACCTATTCAATTTTGTTATATAAAATAAAATCTCATAAAAAGCTTGATATAAAAACACTTTATAGAGAATATGCAAATATTATTTTTACTAAATATGAGTAAAAAAGAGGGTCATAAATCTTTTATGACCTTCTTTATATAAAGTTTTTTGTAAAGCTGTGTCTATGTATTGGGCATAACCCATATTTTTTTATTGCTGCAATATGTTCTTTTGTGCCATATCCTTTATGTTTAGCAAATCCATACTCGGGATAAATTTTATCATAATTTAGCATTATTCTATCTCTTGTGACTTTGGCAATTATTGATGCTGAGGCTATTTGATAGCTTGATGCATCTCCTTTTATTATTGATTTATATGGAATTCCGAAGTGTGTCTATTCCTTTTAATGCATCTACTAAAATCAAGTCTGGCTTTACTTCAAGCTCTTTTAAAGATATTGTAAGACCTAACTTGGTGGCATTTAGTATATTTATTTCATCAATTTTTGTTTCATCTATTATTCCAACTCCATAACTTATAGCATTTTGAATTATTGCTTCAAATACTCTTTCTCTCTTCTTTTCACTTACTTTTTTTGAATCATTTACTCCTTCTATCATAGAGTCTTTTGGCATAATAGCACTTGCAACAACAACAGGACCTGCAAGTGGTCCTCTTCCTGCTTCATCTATTCCACATATATTTCCGAAATCCCATGTCATACATTCCGTATGTCTATTTCTTTTAATTTATTTAATCTTTCTAATTCTTTTTCAGTCATATTATTTACCAGCTTCTAACATTTCTGTTAATTTATAATATGTCTCTCCATCATTTACCACGCCTGGTTTATAAATTACATCTACACCTTTTTCTGTGTTATAGTTTACATAGTAACCGGTCTTTTGCTTTTGCACCTTTTACACCCATTTCATTTAAGTCTCCTTGAGATAATTTATACCAACCTGGGAGGTCTCCATCTTCTTGAAGTTCACCATATCTATCGTCTTCTTCCATTTCTCCAATCACTACTTCGTTTTCTACATATTCACATTTTTGTTGAATTAGTAGCATATATGTTTGTACATTTGTATACTTTGCTGTTGCAGTTAGGTTTAATCCAATTGATACACCTGTTCCTGCAAGAATTACAAGTATTATTACAGTGATTACAAGTGTTACTAGTGTAATTCCTTTGTTTTCTTTTATTTTCATAAGTTTTATATTTCCCTCCTCACTTTTTATATTATAATTATATCTAATTTTTTTTATTTTATCAAGATTAACTTGCCCTTTTTCTTAAAATTTTATATAATGTTATCAAACCTTAGAAAGAGTGAGGATTTATGAAAACTTTAATTGTAAATGATAAATTTGATAATAAAAAACTTTTGTCTTTTTTGACATTTCACTATCCAAATGCTTCTGTAAATACATTTTACAAAGCTCTAAGAAAAAAAGATATTCGAATAAATGATATTAAAGTAAGTGAAAATTTAATAGTTCATAAAGGAGATTGTATAAAAATATATGTAATAGATGATTTGCTTTTTAATATAGATATTAATTTTGATATTTTGTATCAAGATGTAAACATTTTAGTTGTAAATAAGCCTAAGGGTATTGAAGTTATTCGGAAATTCAAACTCCTTAACTTCTATTTTGCAGTCTAAATTTGGAAATAGTAGCCTTCTTCCATGTCACAGATTAGATAGAAATACATCTGGAATTGTAATTTTTGCTAAGAATGCTGAGTCTCTAAATATTTTACTTGAGAAGTTTAAACACCATGAAATAACTAAGTTTTATAAGTGTAAGGTGTATGGATTACTTTCAAAAAAACATGATATTTTAACTGCTTATTTGTTTAAAGATAGTAAAAAGTCTTTAGTCTTAATTCGTGATAAAATTGAAAAGGGATTTCGTGAAATTATAACTGAATATAAGGTTTTAGAAGAAAATATTTCTTTGAACTATAGTATTTTAGAAGTTATTTTGCATACTGGTCGTACACATCAAATTCGTGCTCATTTAGCTCATATTGGTCATCCCATAATAGGAGACCGGAAAATATGGAGATAATAAGATTAATAAAGAATTTAATGAAAAAACACAAAATTTGTGTGCTTTTAAAATAAAATTTAGTTTTACTCCTGATAGTTCTGGTATTCTTCGGTTATTTAAGTGGAAAAGTCATTGAAATTTAATTTTTTGTAATTTAGAGAGAAAAATTGGCTACTTTTTTAATTATATTCTAAAAGTAGCCAATTTTATAAAAACTATTCTTCTCCATTTTCTCCATATTCATAGCTTCCACACATTGATTCGTCTGGTGTGCATGTTTCGCATTCATCTATTGGTTCTACTGTTATTTGATTTAGTTTACATTCTCCTTTATTGCAATTATTGAATTTACAACTGTGTACTGTACAATTTATTTTTTGATTTTTGTCATCCATTGGTATACCTCCTAAATGTTTTCATAGATTTATTGTTTGTTTTTTTTATTAAAATATAACTGGTTAATTTTGGTTTTTTTTAAAAAAGTATTTTATTTTGTCAAATTATGTGATAAAATAGAAAAAAATCAGCATAAGATAAATTTATATATGAGTATTATTTGCTCAAAATGGAGGTTTTATATGGAATTTAAAAAGTGTGTACGTTGTGGGTCTTTTTTTGTTACTGATGGCGATGTTTGTCAAAATTGTATACCTAAAGATAGATTAGATAGGTTTAAGTTTGATGATTATGTTGGATCTACTTTAGATAGTTCTGCTGATAGTATTTCTATTAATACTGGAGTTAGTTTGAAAAATGTAAATAGGTATTTAAGCCAAAGTGGGAATTCAAGTAATATTTTTTAATTTGTTCGGGCGTATTTGTTTATACGCTCGATTTTTTTCTTTAATCTTCCCCTCCCCATTTGCATTAAAAGTAAATATATTATTCACAAGCAGTTAGTTTGTACTGCTTACTATCTCCTTTTATAAATTATAGAAAATTTTTCTGGATTAATTAAATTTTACTTTGAATTATATCTCGAAATGTGATACAATAATTTATATTCTATTATATTTCATTTATTCAAATATTTTTTGATTATTTTTTGTTTAAAAAAGCAAGTATGTTGTATTGAGCTTTTTAGAGCTCTTACAATTAAAGTTAAGTCATTGAATTGGAGGTTTTATTAATGGGAAATGTTAAACAAAAAAGAAATCAAAGGACAAAATCCGCTTGCCACGGTGAACGGTTCACTATACAGAAGCAAAGCACTAGATTGTTGGGTGTATCAATACTATAATAGTGATAAGAAACGCCAAACTTTAAAACAAAGGAAGTCTGAAACTGTGAAAGAGTTTAAAATGAGAGTTGCTAGGGCTAAAGAGGATTTAAGGCTGGGAAGAGACATTAAAACTTCTGCAATAACACTTCGGTAATATTTTAGATGAACTTGTGGAATATAAGTATTATACAAATAAAATTTGTGCAAGAACTTTTTGTAGAACCAAAGAAGTTATTAAATTAATAGAGAAAAATGAACCTAATTTATACAGCATGCCTATACAAAAGATTACAAGAGAGCATTTGAAAATTTTCTTTAGAAGTATAACAAAATATTCAAATAGCACCATTGACAAGCTATATCAGCTAATTCGTAAAGCTTTTAGAAAAGCTTTAGTTAGAAAGCTTATTTTAGAAGATCCCTTTTTGGATGAAGATGATATGTTTAAACCTAAATCAACAAGACCTTCCAAATTTATAGAGGCGCTTACTGTTTCAGAGCAAAAACGATTAATAGACATTCTTTCGACTTATGAGAGAGATTCTTTTTACAAAAATATTATTTTGCTTCAGATGTATACTGGAATGAGAATTGGTGAAGTTTTAGCTATAAATAGACTTTGCGATATAAGTTTTGAAAATAAGACATTAGCAGTTACTAAAACTTTAACAAGAGACCTCAATAATCATCTTATAATTTCTAATAAAACCAAGACTTTTGATAAAAACAAAAATGCTAATCGTATGGTTAAGATAACCCCTACTATTAGTAAAATACTTAAATCTCAGCTTAAAACCATGAATAATGTAGAAAATCTTCTATTTTATGATGATGGAATTGTTTCTCCTTTAAAGGTAAATGGTTACCTTTATAAAATAAATAGAAGATATAATATTTGTAATCATCTAAGTACTCACGTTTTTAGACATACTTATGCAACGAGATGTATTGAAAGTGGTATGTCTTCAAAAGTTTTACAGAGAAAATTAGGACATGCAAACATTACAACTACTCTTGACACCTATGCAAGTGTTTTTGCAAAATTTGAAGATAATGAAGATGATAAATATAATAGATATATTAGAAAAGAAGGATTAATAATTAATCTTTAAATATATATATATCTAGCAAGATAGCATAAATACTCTCTGAATTATTTCTGCAAAAAACTTAATTACCTCTTAAAAATATTTTAAGAGGTAATTTTATTTATTTTTTCTCAATTATAAGTGCAGAGTCTTTTGACATTCCATCATGTGCTTTATCTATCTTTATATTTTCTACTGGTATTTCAACTACTGGTCTAATTCTGTCCCAATATTCCATGCTTCCACCACGTGAATTAAATAATGTATTTGTTTTTACTCCTTTTCCCATATTTATTTCAAATATATCATAATTTACATGGTTTTCTGCAAGGTCTACTGCACGTGATGCTAAATAATATGACATTAAGTTTTCATTCCCTTTTATATCTTCTTTAAATATTAGGTTATAGTAATTTGGATTTTTAAAGTTCTTTTCTGAAAATTTTGAGTTTTCCCATGCTGTTTGCATTGGGTTTATACTATTTTTAGGTTTTATATAATTTTCTTTTCCTGAATATAGTTCTTCTTGTTCGTTTTTCTTTATTCCATTTTCTTTTTCTATTCCATCTACTATAGATCCTATTTCTTTTCCATAAATATATGGGTAACATTTATTTGCTGAATATTCTTTTCTGGTAACCTTATTTTTTGCCTCTATTTCTTTATTTCTATATCTCTCTGGTCTCCATACTCCTATTTCTAACACTTTTTCTATATCACTTATATTTAGGCTTCTTGATACTGCACCTAAGCTTTCATTTCCATAGCAGGTTGCACATATATCATTTAAAATTTTTACTGCATTGTTATATCCATTACAATTTGCAAGACTTAGTCCTCCTAAGTCTTTATAACCTCCAACTGATACTGGTTTATCTGCAATTATTGTTATTTTCTCTTCATCTATCCCCCATATTCTCCAATTTATATTAGGGTCTGTCTTAAAATCATTTGAATTTGCATCTGTTCCTGTATATGTTTTACTATTTGTAATTTCTGAATATGTACCCTCCTCTGGGGTATATTTTATATACTTTCCTATATAATTTTGTGGATCTAATATTTTTTCTCCTGTTGCTCCCATTGTTTCTGCATTGAATATACTTTTAATTAAAAACGATGCTCCAACTATTATAAGAGCAATTGCAAATATAGATAAGCATAAAATTATTTCTTTTTTATGTACATGTTTAAGTATAAAATCCATTATATTTACTCCTTGACTAGTTTTTATTTATATATTCTATTCTTTAGTGCCTTCCTTAGTTCTAGTCTTTTGTAAATATATCTATCACTTTTATTTTTGTATTAATTTTATCATAAGTTTTAGCTTTTTTCAAGATGTATGATTATGTTTATTAAAAATTAAGAATTAACAAAATCTATAATCTTATCTTTTTCTTACCTGCATTTTATAAGTAATTTTGCTGGTTATATTATTAGGAGAAAATTTTGCTAGCACTCTTGCTAATTTTATTTTAATCCCTGGCACAATTAAGAACTTATGTTTAAGCATTTTATTAACTGCATATTTTGCTACATATTCACTCGTATATGAGGGTAGCTTAAATTTAACTCCGAGCTACCTTATTAAAATTTGTATCAACAGGTCCTGGGCAAAGAAGGCTTATCTTAACATTTGAAGCTTGCTTTTTTAATTCCTCCCTTATTCCTTCTGTAAGTCTTACTACATAGGCTTTTGAAGAATAATAAGTACTCATTAACGGTCCTGGCATAAACCCTGCAATTGATGCTACATTTAAAATATGCCCCTCATTTTTTTCTATCATATCTTTCAAATATAATTTTGTAAGTATATGAACTGCCTTTATATTTGTATCAATTAGGTTTAGCTCTTTATCTAAATCTGTCTCATCAAAGTTTCCGAAAGGTACCAAATCCTGCATTATTTATTAATATATCTATATTCTTTACAAATTCATGTAATTTTTTGCAGTTTTCTTCTTCACTTAAATCCATTGCTATAACTTCTATATTTCCATTTAAACTGCTTTTTACTTCTTCTAATTTATCTTTATCTCTTGCAACTAAAACCAAGTCATAGCCTATTTTAGCTAATTCTCTTGCTATATCTCTTCCTATTCCTGATGATGCTCCTGTAATTAGTGCTTTCATACAAATTCCTCCCATACAATATTTGCAAAGTCTAAGCCTTTATTTGTTATTTTTATATAGTTTCCGATCTATTTGGATTAATCCTTCTTTTATTAATTTTTCTAATTTATGTTTATATATATATATTGGGTTTTCTCCAAATTTGCTTTTATATTCATTTATTGATATACCTTCTATTTTTCTCAAGCCGAATTAGCATAAATTCTTTGCCGTATGTCTTCTGCTTTTTGTTTTTCTTGTATTATTATATTATTCTCAAATTTACCCAAATTTATGTTATCAATGTATTTTTCTATTTCTTCTATGTTTGAATATCTTGTTTTATCTATATATGAGTGTGCAGAAGCTCCGAACCCCATATACTCTTTTTGATTCCAACAATCTGTATTATGTTTTGAATTAAACCCTAGTTTTGCAAAATTTGAAATTTCGTAATGGATATATCCTGCTTTTTCTAGTATTCTCTTCGTCATCCAATACATTTTTCTTTCTATTTCTTCATCTAATATTTCTAGCTTTTTACTTTTTATCATTTCTTCTAACTTTGTACCTTCTTCTAAAATGAGTGAATATATAGATATATGCTCTGGGTTTAGACTTATTACTTGATTTATGGAAGTTTCTAACATTTTTTCTGTTTGATTTGGAATTCCTAGCATTAAGTCTACATTTATATTTTTAAACCCTACTTTTCTTGCTAATTGATATGTAGTTTCAAATTCTTCAAATGTATGAATTCTACCGAATTTGTTTTAGCAAGTTATTATCTGCTGTTTGAAGTCCTATACTTAGTCTATTTATACCGAAATTAATATAATCTTTTAATTTTTCTTCATTTATTGTTCCTGGATTTACTTCTATTGTTATTTCTTGTGGTTCAAAATTTTCTCCGTGATAGTCTTATTTCTTGTAAAATTTCCCCTATATACTTACTATTGAAAATAGATGGAGTTCCTCCACCTATATATATTGTTTTTATGTTATATTCTCTTAAGTCTTTTTTATTCATTTCTTTTAGAAGTGCTGCTATATAGGAACCCATTAGTGCATCTTTGTCTGCATATGATATAAAATCACAATAGTAGCATTTTGCTTTACAAAATGGAATATGTATATATATGCCAATATCTTTTTTCATCTTTACTCCTCTGCCATTTCTATTATTTTTTTTAGTCTATGATTTACACCTGATTTTCCGAATTGGTTTAGTTAACATTTTTCCAAGGTCTGTAAGTGTCATCTCTGGATGTTCTAATCGTATTTGGGCGATTTCTTGTAGATTTTTTGACAATTTTTCGAATTTGTTTTCTTTCTTTAGTTTTTCTATTGCTTGTATTTGATAAACTGCTGCACTTACTGTTTTATTTAGGTTCGCTGTTTCACAATTTACTTTTCTATTTATGTCATTTTTAGTTATTTTAATTACTCTAATATCTTCATATTTTAGAACTGATGCATTTGCACCGAATTAATGCTAAAAACTTTGAAATCTCTTCTCCGATCTTTTATGTAAATTGAATATGAATATTTCCTATCTAGTTCTTTTACATGTGTTCCAAATTTATTTATAATTTGAATTAGTTCATCTCTCCCTGATTTTTCTTTTATTCTTATTTCTAAGTGATATCTTGAATTTGGTTCTGTTACAGAGCCTGCCCCTAAAAATGCCCCTCTTACTACTGCTTTTAAAATATCTTCTCCTTGGTTTAAATTTATATCTTGTAGCTCAAGTTTACTTTTTTCAAATGTGATTAAATAGTTTTTGCCTTGTATTTTTATTTTATAATCAATTTTTAGTCTATTTAGCAATTTATTTAGTCTGTTTATATTATATTCATTTTCAGTTTGAAATTTTATAGTTTCCCCATGTTGATCTATTGTAAGTAAATACCCATAAACTTCTGCTTTTACAGCATTTAGGTTACTAAATATATTTATTTTGCTTAGTTCTTCTTTTACATTTGCAGAAAAAGACATTTTCTCACTCCTTTTTCATTACAACTATTCTATCATTATTAAACAAATCTTTTTTACAATAGACATCTTTGTATTTTTTGCTTTTCTCTATTAGATTTAATACTTCTTCTTTTTGGTCAAACCCTATTTCTAGTGCTATAATTCCGATTTTTATTTAGATATTTATGTCCTTCTTCTATAATTATTTTATAAAATTTTAGACCATCTTCTCCGCCATCTAATGCAAGGTTTGGCTCATATTTTAAATTAAATTCTTGTATTACACTTGTTTTTATATATGGTGGGTTTGAAATTATAATATCAAATTTTCCTTGTATGTTTTCGAACATATCACTTTTTATAAATTTTATATTTTTGTTTTTTATTAATTTTTCTAAATTCCTTTTTGCTAGTTTTAGTGCCTTTTCATTCACATCTGTGCATATTATTTGCATTTTTTCTTTTTTATCTTGCAGAACATCTTCGCTTTCTATCTTGTGATCTTTACAGTATTTTGCAAGCGAAATTCCAATTACTCCGCTTCCTGTACATAGTTCTAATATTTTGCTTTTTTTATCTATTAGTTTTAATGCTTCTTCTACTAGTATTTCTGTATCTGCTCTTGGAATTAGTATGCCTTCTTCTACTTCAAATTCCATTTTCATAAATTCTTTTTTCTTTGTTATGTATTCTAATGGATATCCATTTTTTATTTTTTCTATTCCTGTAAAAAATTCTTTTTCGTCTTTTTCTGTTAATTTTTCTGTATCTCTTATTATTAAAGTTTCTTTTTTACATTTTAAAATATCTGCTAGTAAAAGCTTTGTTTTTAAGCTTGCGTCTTCTATTTTGTTTTCTCTTAATTTTAGTATTCCTTTTGATAAGGCTTCTTTAATTTGCATATTACTCCTCAATTTTTGCTATCAAATCATAGTCTTTTATATCAGTTATTTGGCATTTTATAAATTCTCCTATATTATGTTCTTTAGTGTTTTTTATAAAAACTACTCCATCTTCTTCTGGAACATCCATATATGTTCTGCCTATATAATACTTTTTATCAAAACTTATATGCTCTATTATTGCTTCATAAGTTTTTCCTATTTTTTCTTCTAAGTTTTGTTTTGATATTTCTTTTTGAATGCTCATTATTTTATGGTATCTACTCTTTTTTGTCATGTAATGTACTTGGTCTTTTAATTTCTCAGCAGGTGTTTTATCTTCTTTTGAATACATAAATGTGCCTAATTTATCAAATTTTCCGATATTTTACGAATTCTTCTAGCTTTTTAAAATCTTCTTCTGTCTCTCCGTGGAAAACCTACAATTAAAGTGGTTCTTAAAACTACATTTGGAATTTCTTTTCTTAGCATCTGTATTAGTTTTTCTATACTATCTTGGTCACTTTTTCTATTCATTCTTTTTAATACTTTATTTGATATGTGCTGAATTGGAATGTCGAAATATTTGCAAATTTTTGCTTCTTCTTTTACAACTTGTATTAACTCTTCTGTAATTGTTTCTGGGTATGTATATAAAAACCTGATCCACTTAAATCCATCTATTTTGCATAATTCTTTTAGAAGTTTTGGAAGCATTCTTTTTCCATAAATATCTTCCCCATACCTTCCTGTATCTTGAGCAATTATTATGAGTTCTTTTATTCCCTTTTTAGCAATTAATTTTGCTTCTTCTAGGATATCTTCTATTTCTCTAGATATATATTTTCCTTGTATGTATGGAATTGCACAATATGTGCAATTGTTTGAACATCCTTCTGCAATTTTTAAATATGCATAACTATCGCCTGTTGTTATAACTCGTTTTTTAAAATCTAGGTTATATTTTTTCTCGTTTTTATCTCCAATCAGATTTTTTATCATTTCCCACATTTTTTCATATTCTTTTATCTTTATATAAAGATCTACTTCTGGGATTAGCTTTTCTAGGTCTTCTTTATATCTTTCTACCAAGCATCCGTATTACAATTAGATATTTACATTTCTTTTTTTTATATTCTGCCATTTCTAATATGCAATCTATTGCTTCTTGTTTCGCACTTTCTATAAAACCGACAAGTATTTATTACAATAATATCTGCTAAGCTTTCTGTATTTACTATATTAAAATCGTTTTGCTTGAAAAGCCCGAATTACTTCTTCTGTTACTACTAAATTTTTTGTGCATCCTAGTGAGACAAATCCAACATTCATATTTTGTTTCTCCTACATCTTTATTTATCTTATAATTATATATGATTTTGGGGATTTTTTCAAGATAGTTATAAATAATACATATCAAAAAAATCCAAGTTTTTTCTCTACTTGGATTTTTTTAGCTTTATATCTCATACTTTTTCCTAGGCATATAGTGTGTGTGTAAAAGTTTATGTGCTTCTTTACTTCCTGGAGTTTCTAAATATTCTTTGTATACTTCTTTTATATATGGATTTTCATGTGATTTTCTTATTTTGCTTTTTTCGTCTATTGTGTATAATGAATCTGCTCTTTTTTTGAATACATCTACCACATTCCTTATTTTTGCGGATTTTATTGGCTGACCCCCTCCGAAGAATGCATCCTCCGTGGGCATGCCATTATTTCTACAAAATCAAAATCTGCTTTTCCGTGATTTTATCTCTTCCATAATTTCTTTTGCATTCTCAAGCCCTGATACAACAGCAACATTTATATCTTTTCCTGCAATTTTTAATGTAGCCTTTTTAATTCCTTTTTTTCCTCTTATTTCTTCAAAATCTAATTTTTCTAATGCTTTTCCCTCTAATGTTTCTACTGCTGTTCTAAGAGCTGCTTCCATTACTCCTCCAGTAACACCAAATATAGCTGCAGCACCGACTTGCTTCTCCTAGTGGACTATCATATTCACTGTCTGCAAGTTCTACAAACTCAATATGAGCACTCCTTATCATTCTTGCAAGCTCTCTTGTTGTTATAACTGCATCTACATCGTCTAATCCATCATTTTGCATACCTTCTCTTGTTCTCTCAAACTTTTTAGCAATGCATGGCATTACTGAAACAACAAAAATTTTACTTGGATCAAGCTTGTTTTTCTTTGCATAATATGTTTTTATGATAGCTCCAAACATTTGGTGAGGAGACTTGCAACTAGATAAATGGTCTAATAACTCTGGATAATTCATTTCAGCAAACTTAACCCAAGCTGGGCAACAAGATGTTGCCATAGGCAAAATGCCACCATTTTTCACTCTTTCTACAAACTCATGTGCCTCTTCCATAATTGTAAAATCAGCACCAGTATTAGTATCAAAAACTCTATCAAACCCAAGCCTCTTAAGAGCTGTAACCATTTTACCTTGTGAATTTGTACCAATTGGAAGTCCAAATTCCTCACCAATTGCAACTCTGACAGCAGGTGCAGTTTGTACAACAACAAAGGTCTCTTTATCCTTTAGCTTTTCCCACACTTCTTTAGTGTTATCTTTTTCCTTTAAAGCTCCAACAGGGCAATTTTCTATACATTGTCCACAAAAAGTACAATTGACATCATTCAAGCTACGATTTTCAGCAGTAGAAATGCAAGAAGAAAAACCTCTTTCAGTACAATCAATTGCACCTATTCCTTGGACATTTTTGCAAGTAGAAATACATCTTCTGCAAAGCACGCATTTATTAAAATCCCTAACAATACTTGGAGACTTATCGTCAATTTCATGCCTATTCCTCTCACCTTGAAATCTAATATCAGTAACCCCAAACTCTTGTGCAAGTTTTTGAAGCTCACAATTACCGATTTCTAACACAAGTTAGACATTCTCTGTCATGATTAGATAAAATCAAATCAAGTACAGTTCTTCTAGCCTCAATAACTTTCTCAGAATTAGTATGGATAACCATACCCTCCTCAGCTTTCTGAATACAAGAAGTGGCAAAACCGGCGTCTACCTTCTACTTCAACAACACACATTCTGCAATCACCAATTTCATTAATTTCCTTCAAAAAGCATAAAGTTGGAATATCAATATTGACCTTCCTAGCAGCCTCCAAAATAGTTGTCCCTTCATTAACCTCAACACTTTCTCCATTTATAGTAAGTTTTATCATCTTTGGCATAAAAAAGCCTCCTTATAAAATACAAATCTAATCTCAAAACTGCTAATTGCAGTATCAATAATAAGTCAAATATAAATCAATGAATAGCCTTAAAAGGACAAACCGAAATACAAGTACCACACTTAATACACTTATCCTTATCAATTTTGTGCACTTGCTTAATCTCGCCAGAAATAGCTTCTACAGGACAATTACGTTTACACATTCCACAGCCTTTGCACTTCTCAGGGTCAATTTTAATATCTGCCAAAGCCTTACATTCTCCCGTCTTACACTTTTTATCTAACACATGCTCCCTATATTCCTCCAAAAAATACCTCATAGTACTTTGAGCAGGATTAGGTGCAGACTGTCCAAGCCCACAAACAGAAGCATTTTTTATGTTGTCGCAAAGAACACTTAGTTTCTCTAAATCTTCCTCTGTTCCTTCTCCTGATGTGATCTTCTCTAAAATCTCATACATCCTTTTAGTGCCAATTCTACAAGGAGTACATTTTCCACAAGATTCATCAACTGTAAACCCAAGATAGAACTTAGAAAGATTTACCATACACTTTGTATCATCCATAACAATAAGCCCACCTGAACCCATCATTGATCCAATACTACTTAAGGACTCATAATCAATTGGAATATCTAAATATTCTTTTGGTATACATCCACCAGAAGGTCCACCTGTCTGAGCAGCCTTAAAGTCTCTACCATTTGGAATTCCTCCACCTATATCATAAACAATTTCTCTTAAGGTTGTGCCCATTGGCACCTCAACTAGCCCAGTATTTACAACATTTCCACCAAGAGCAAATACTTTAGTTCCTTTAGATTTCTCTGTTCCGATACTAGCATACCATTTAGCTCCGATTTAATATTATTTTAGTGATATTTGCATATGTCTCAACATTGTTTATAAGAGTAGGCTTTTGCCATAAACCAACATTTGCTGGAAATGGTGGTTTTAATCTCGGTCTTCCTGCTCTTCCTTCTATTGATTCTAATAGAGCTGTTTCTTCTCCACACACAAATGCACCTGCTCCAAGCCTTATCTCTATATCAAAGGAAAAATCTGTATTCCAGATTTTCTTTCCTAAAACTCCATATTCCCTTGCCTGCTTTATAGCTTTTTCAAATCTTTGAACAGCAATTGGATATTCTGCTCTTACATAGATATATCCCTTATTCGCTCCGAACTGCATAACCTGCTATTGCCATTGCCTCAATTACAGAATGTGGGTCTCCTTCTAGTATACTTCTATCCATAAATGCCCCTGGATCGCCTTCATCTGCATTGCATACAACATATTTTTGATTTCCTTTTGCAAGTTTAGTAAACTCCCATTTCTTACCAGTTAAGAAACCTGCTCCTCCACGACCTCTTAGTCCAGATTCAGTAATAGTTTTTATCACATCATCACTTGTCATTTCAAGTAGAACTTTCTCTAGTGCTTTATATCCATCAAAAGCTATGTATTCTTCTATATTCTCAGGATCAATTTTACCACAATTTTGAAGAGCAATTCTCTTTTGCTTTTTATAGAAACTTAAATCCTCTAATTTTTCTTTTTTTGTTCCATCTGCATCTTTACAAAGTAGTCTTGAAAGTATTTTTCCGCTCTATAATATGTGTATTTATGATTTCTTCACAGTCATTTGGTGTAACATTTGAATAAAAAACGTCTTCTGGTCTAATTATAACAATTGGACCTTTAGCACAAAGACCAAAGCATCCTGTCTTTATAACTCTTACATTATTTATCTTTTTTTCATTTATGATTTTTTTTAAATTCTCTATAATTTCTGGGGATTTTGAGGATGTGCAACCAGTTCCATGGCATACTAAAATATGCTTTTCTGTAGTATTTGCCTTAAAATTCACTCTAAGCTCTAATTCTTTTCTCTTTTTATCTCTTATTTTTTTTATTTCTTCTAATGATTTCATTGGCTTCTCCTTTTTAGATTTTATTATAGCTAATATTTTTCTTGGTTTTAAAGAAAATGTGCATAATTTTTCATAAATCAATATTTTATTTGTTTATATATTCATCTAAAACTTGGTCTAATTTTTGAACTGTCGCTTTGCCATAAACCTCACCGATTTATTGTAAATACAGGTGCAAGTCCGCATGCTCCAATACATCTTGTTTCTTCAATTGAAAATTTTCCGATCAGGAGTCGTTTCTCCGTGAATTTATACCAAGTCTTTCTTTTAACCTGTCTAATATTTTTTCTGATCCTTTAACATAGCAAGCAGTACCAAGGCACACAGCTATATTGTATTTTCCCTTTGGTTTTAGAGTAAATCTGGAATAGAATGTAACAACTCCGATATACTTCTGCAAATGGAATTCCTAAATATTCTGCAACTCTCATTTGAGCGGAAGTTGGAATATATCCATAATAGTCTTGCACTTCATTTAGAATTTGTACTAAATTATCTTTATCTTTTTTATATACCTCTAATATTTTCTCTAAGGCTTCATCTTTTTGGCAGTTTTCACATTTATTTTTTTCCATAAAAATCCCTTCTTTAATTAGCATATTTTAATTTATTTTGGTTCTCTTTAAATTATAACAAATAGGCTTATATTTAACAATAGAATTTTTGAGAAATTTTGTAGAATTTTGGAAAAATTTAGTGTTTAGTCTTTTATTAATGTTTAAATAAATAATATGTTTTGCAAGTAATATATTTAGCTCATGCTTTTATAATTAAGGCAAAAAAATTTGATGCTTCATTTAAAATTAAAGCATCAAATTTTATATTTATTTATAAGCTTTTCAAGATCAGCAAAACCTTTAATTAAAAAACATATTAAACTCTTCCTCAGTAATTGTTTCTTTCTGTATCAAGGTTTCTGCAACCGCATCAAGCTTATCACGATTAGCAGTCAATATGTGTATTGCTCTTGCATAAGCCTCATCTAGCAGTCTTCTAATCTCTTTTCCAACTTCATCTTCAATTTGACTACCATAAAATTCAAGTTCGCGTATGTCATCGACTTGAAGAGAAATAGGTCCAATTTTGTCACTCATACCATAAACAATTATCATATCTCTTGCAGTTTTAGTTGCAACCTCTAGATCATTACTTGCACCTGTTGATATATCATCTAATGCAAGTTTTTCTGCTGCTCTACCACCAAGTAGTGAAACGAGCTTTTCTTCTATCTCTGTTTTAGAGATATAGAATTTATCCTCATTAGTTTTATACATTGTATATCCACCTGCAACACCTCTTGGTATTATAGAAATCTCTTTTACATCTAAAACAGTTTCTAAATATTTACCAACTATTGCATGTCCTGCCTCGTGATATGCTGTTAATCTCTTATCTTTTTCTGAAATTATTCTACTTGTTTTTTGAAGTCCTACAGTAACTTTCTTTACTGCATCATCTAAATCTTGTTTTGTTATAGCTTCATGTCTGTTGACTGTTGCAATAATTGCAGCTTCATTCATAATATTTGAAAGCTCAGCTCCTGTAAATCCTGCTGTATCTTCTGCAACACTTTGAAGATCAATTTCATCTGATATTTTCTTTTCTTTACTATATATCTTTAAAATCTCTTCTCTTCCTCTTAGATCTGGTGGAGCTATTGTTATCTGTCTATCAAATCTTCCTGGTCTTAAAAGGGCTTTATCAAGCATCTCAGGTCTATTTGTTGCAGCTAAAACTATGATTGCATCATTTTTTTCAAAACCATCCATTTCAACTAATAATTGGTTTAAAGTTTGGTTGTTTTCAGATTCTGCTCCACTTGAGCTTGTTCTTCTTGAACCTATTGCATCAATTTCGTCTATAAATATTATGCATGGAGAAAGTTTTTTTGCTTTTTCAAATAGCTTTCTTACTCTTGATGCACCAAGCCCTGCAAACATTTCTATAAATTCTGATCCACTCATTGATATAAATGGCACGCTTGCTTCTCCTGCGATAGCTCTTGCAATTAATGTTTTTCCTGTTCCAGGCTTTCCACAAAGTAAAACACCTTTTGGAATTTTAGCTCCCATTTTTACAAATCTATCTGGTTCCTTTAGGAAATCTACTATTTCTACCATCTCTTGCTTTTCTTCTTGCAAACCTGCAACATCATCAAATGTTACATCACTTTTATTTTCTACTCCATCATATACTTTTCCCTTGTCTCCAATTCCTTGCATTTTAAATATCATTACAACAATGACTATCATAAGTCCAGTTGATATAATTGATAAGAAGTTACTTCTAATTCCTGCAAGTACACCACTTGATTTTTGATCTAGTTCTACTCCTGCATCTTTATGTTCATGTATATATTCTATAAATGCCTGAGTATTTGGAATTATTACTTTTTCTACATCTTCTTCTTTTTCTCTATCTTTATATGATACCTTTAGAGTTGTGCTTCCAACTCTCATTTCAATTTTTTCTACTAATCCATTTTCTATATCTTGTAGCAATTTAGTATATGCTACATTTTCTTTCTTTTCATTGTTTTGTGTTAATACATATGCCCCCAAAACTACTGCTAAGACTAATAGTATTATTGATATAAAAACAACTAACCCTGAATTATTTTTTTTCTTTTTAGGTCTATTTCTTTCTTTCTTCATTTACTTTTTCTTCCTTTCTATGCATTTGAGCCTTCTGGTTCCTCTCCAGATGTTTTTTCTTCTTTGGGCTCTTCGTTTTCTTTCTCTTCTTTTTCCTTTTTTTCTTCCTCTTTTTGCTCTTTTTCTTCTGCTTCTTTTGCTACTTGCTCTTGTATTTCTTGTAATTTTATTAATTGTATTTTTTGATTTATTATTTCTGTTTTAATCATAAGTATTGCAACTATTACATATATATATGATATTGCTTCATACATCCACTGAAAATATTTAATTTCAAATCCTGTAAATGTATTAACTATAATATATATTAAATTTAATATTATTGGAAGTGTTAAGGCATATATTCCTATATTAAAAGTTGCTTTAAATTTAAGTCTTAGTTTCATAAGTCTTGCAAATAAGTAGCCTAGCATTCCTAAAACTAATGCATCTATCATATTTGAGAATATGTATATTACAAGCAAATATATAAGCATTGTAAAGAAAAATGCTACATAAAAGTATGTTATGTTTCTACCATTTATCAAATTCAACATTTCTTCTTTATTCTCTATATTAGTATCTAATAAATTTGAATAATATATACTTTCTTCTCCTGCCAAAAGATTGCTTGTTACAACAGCTTTATCTTTTAAAAATAACACTGATGTGCTGTAGGCTTTTATCTTGTCTTCATATTTTTCTTTTTCAGCTTCTTCACTTGTGTCTATAATTACAACTGGAATTACGTTATTTTCATTTTCAACTATTAATTCTTTATCTGACTTAATTTGAAGTTTTCCGCTCTTTTAAGCTTATTTCTTCAATATTATCTTGTATATAATTTTGTACTTCTTTTGTTACAGTATAAAATTTATATGTAAAATTAACAGCAATAAAAGCTGAAAAAATTATTGTAAGAACTATCATATATTTTATTGCTTTTGATACTTTTCCTGCTGCAAATTCTTCATATCCTTCAAAATCTCTAATGCTTGTCCACACCTTTTTTAAGAAATTCATTTCTTTTTCTTCCATTTTTTATTTTAACCCCCAGTAAAATGCCTATTCTTTTTGTATCTGCATTCCTTCTTTTGTATCTTTTATAATATACCCTTTTTCTTTTATTATATCCCTTATCTTGTCTGACAATTCCCAGTTTTTATCTTCTCTTGCTTTTTTTCTATCTTCTATAAGTTTTTGTATTTCTTCTGGAATTTCTTCTTGTTTTGGATTTTCTTCTATTTTTAGTCCTAAAATTTTATCAAATTCTAAAAGCAATTCTGCAAATTTTGATGATTTTTTAGGAGATCTAACAACTTCCCATACAATTCCCATTGCAAGTGGCATATTCAAATCATCATTTATTGCATTTTCAAATCTTTTTTTCAATTCTTCAATTTGTTCTTCTGACACTTCTTCTTTGCCATTTAAATGATTTTGATATCCCTCTTTTAACCTAATAAGAGATGTATTAGCACTTTCTGCTCCTTTGAAAGTGAAGTTTAGTTTGTTTCTATAATGAGAAGAAAAACAAAATAGCTTGTATGCAAGTGGGTCTATTCCTCTTTCTGTTAATGAGTCAATTGTATATATATTCCCTAAACTTTTTGACATTTTTCCACCATCTATTTGTAGGAAATTGCAATGCATCCAAATTCTTGCTGGTGTTTTTCCACATTTACCTTTACTTTGGGCAATTTCATTTTCATGATGTGTTGGTATATGGTCTATTCCTCCTGTGTGTATGTCAAATTCTTCTCCTAAATATTTATTACTCATTGCAGAACACTCTATATGCCAACCTGGGTAGCATAATCCCCATGGGCTTTCCCATTTCATTAAATGGTTTTCTGGTGCTTTTATCCATAATGCAAAGTCTTCTGGATTTTTCTTTTCTTTATCTACTTCTACTCTTGCACCAGCAATTTGGTCATCTACTTTTCTATCTTGTAATACTGGGTATTTGTCTAATTTTGATATATCAAAATATATTCCTCTAGATGTTTCGTATCCATAACCATTTTCTACTATTTTTTTGACAAATTCTATCATTTCATTTATATGATCAGTTGCTTTGCATATAATCTCTGGTTTGTCTATATTGAGTCTTTCAAAGTCTCTTAAGAAGATATTTGTGTAATATTCTGCAATTTCATATGGATCTTTGTTTTCTTTTTTTGCAGCTTTTGCAATTTTATCTTCTCCTTCATCAGCATCTGATTCTAGATGCCCTACGTCTGTTATGTTCATTGCATGCTTTAGCTTGTATCCATTATACTTTAAGACTCTTCTTAAAGTATCCATAAATACATATGCTCTAAAGTTGCCAATATGTGCAAAGCTATATACTGTTGGTCCACAAGAATATATTTTCACAGTATCATTTATAGGAGTAAATGTTTCTTTTTTTCTTGAAAGAGTATTATACAACTTAAGTTCCAATTTTTGTCTTCCTTTCTAATTCGAAATCTGTTTGGGGAGAGCATTTTCTCTCCCCATATATTGTATTCTAATTAGTGTGTATTTGTGTTTGTATTTCCACTATTATTTGTATTAGTTTTGTTTGAATTTGTATTTGAACTATTTGTATTAGTATTCGAGTTAGTATTTGTATTTGTATTATTTTTATTTGTGTTGTTTGAATTTGTATTTGTATTATTTGTTTCATTTACATCATTTGGGTCTGGTGTAGGTGTAGGCTCTGGCTCTTTTTGACAATCTGTACATACTTCAACAGGAGCCATATATTTAGCATCTGCGGATGATCTCCAATTTTGGTTATTCTCTGCATTTTCTCTTGTTATAAATACTGATTCTGCTTTATCTTTACAGTTTTCTCCTGCTCGTTTTCCTGATATTTTACATATTTCAACTTTTTGATGTACTGAACAGTAATCATTTGGCACTGTTCCTGTCTTGAAGAATTCTGTATATGCCTTATTCCCTTCTGGATCATGTCTACATTCTTCTGTTGCGAGTTTTCCTGAGCTTCTACAAACTACTGCTGTTGTTATTCCACTTGGTTGTGGCCAGCTTTGGTTTGGCTTACCTTCATGTACTTTTGCCATAATAGTTTTATAAAGGTTTGCACATATTGTAGAGTTTGCATTTCCTCCTGTGTTTCCATCTGCTTCTATGTCAAATCCAAGCCATACTGATGCTGTATAGTATTTTGTAATTCCACAAAAATATGATGATGAATCTCCGGTTTGTTGTTCCTGTTTTGCCTCTAACATCTTGACCTGATATTCTTGCAGAAGTTCCTGTTCCTTGTGAGCCATAAATTGGCTCTTTCATTAAATCAAGTAATAACCAAGCATTTTGCTCTGAAAATACTTTTGTTTCTTCTTGTTTTGGCTGATATATTGTTGTTCCATCTTTATCTGTTATTTTTGAGTAATATAGCGGAGTTCTATATACTCCCTTATTTTGAATTGTTGCATATGCTCCTGCCATTTCTAGTGGTGTCATACCATTTGTTAGTCCTCCTAATGCAAGTGATAGACCTACATCATTTTCGGCATCTACATTTACTCCCATCTTTTCAAGATATGATAATGATTTTGGTACTGTTAGTTGTTGAAGTATTGTAATTTGTGGAACGTTTGCTGATCTCATTAGTATTTCTCTCATATTCATATATCCTGCCCAGCGTTCTCTATACCAGTTGTTTGGTGTATAACTTCCAAATGTTTTTTGACTATCATCTATTGCTGTTGCAAGTGTGATGATTCCTTCTTCTAAGCTTGGTCCTACAACTCCAATTGGTTTCATACATGATCCTGGACTATGTCCTTTTAAATTCATTCTATTTGTTCCATTTGCTACTGTTTTTTCTCCAAGACCACCAGCTCCTGCAACTATATATCCTGTCTCATTATCTATTACTACCATTGCCCCTTGTCTTTGTACTTCTTCTTGGTATTTATTTCCATCTTTATCTTTTCTTGTTACTTTTTTAATTTTATACCATTTGCTTGCATTATTTACAAATTGTTCATCAACTTCTCTTTGTACATTTTGATCTAAATTTGTGTATATATGGTAACCATTTCCAAATAAATTTAATTCTGCTTCGTCTTTTGTCCAGTTATTGGTTTCCATTAAATCTTTTAGTATTTGATCTCTTGCAGCTTCTAAGTAGTATGATAATTTATTGTTTTGTGCTACTTCTCCCTTTGAAAATGCTATGCCATTTTCTACTTCTGCCATTCCATTATTATATTCTTCTTCTGTTATTTTTCCTAATTCTTGCATTTTTTTAAGAACTGTCTTGACTTTTTTATTTATCTCTTCTTTTCTGTCTTTTTCTCCAAATGGATTATATCTTTCTGGGGCACTCGTTATTCCTGCTATGTACGCTGCTTCTGCAACTGTTACATCTTTTGCATCTTTATTAAAATAATATCTAGATGCAGTTTGCACTCCATATATGTTATTTGCTCCTCCACCTAATGGTATTAAGTTTAAGTAAAGTTCTAGTATTTGATCTTTTGATAGTTTGTTTTCTACCTGATATGCTCTTACTATTTCTTTTACTTTTCTAAGAGCTCCTTCAATTGCTGAGTTTTCATCTTCACCTGTTACATTTTTTACAACCTGCTGTGTTATTGTACTTCCTCCAAATGATGACTCGCCTGAATGTGTTATAAATGTTACAAATGCACCTATTGTTCTTTTCCAGTCAACACCATTGTGCTCTTCAAATCTTTCATCTTCTATTGATATAAATGCTTTTGGTAAATATTCAGACATTTCGTCTTTACTAATTATTTCTCTGTTTTCATTTCCTCTTAGTGTTGCAACTACATTTCCATCTTTATCATACATTATTGAATTTTCATATTTTATTTCTAAAGCGTCTTCTGCAATTGCCCAATCTCCCCAAATACATCTATATATTATTGCTGCGAGTACTCCTCCTACTGCAACTGCTAGAATTAATCCCATGACTAATATAACTTTTATAAATTTTTTTAGTTTGGGATGTTTCTTTTTTTGTTTTGGTTCTTTTGCTTCTTTCACCTTTTTGGTTTTTACTGGTTTATACATAACTGTATTGTCTGATGTTTTATTTTTTGCTTTATTTTCTTTCACTTCTTGTTTTTCATTTTTTTTCATTTAATTTTCCCTCCTTGATTCAAGAGTTCTTTTGTCTATATTATAAATAAAATAAATTTTCAGCAATACTATTATAATACAAATTTTACAAAAGATAAAGTCTTTTTGTTAAAGTTTTCATTATTTAAGATTAATTTAATGTTTTTTATGTAAAATAAAAATGAAATCTAGCAAATGTCTATTTTACACTTGCTAGATGTTTTTAACTTGCTTTATGCTTTGTTCCATATTTAAGCTTTGTTGCCATGCCTCCTCTTATGTGTCTTTCTGCTTTATTTTCATCTAATATTTTTCTTACCTCTATTGCTAATACTGGATTTATCTTAAGAAGTCTCTCACTTACATCCTTGTGTACAGTGCTTTTACTAATTCCGAAATTTCTTTGCTGCACCTCTTACTGTATCTTTTGAATCTATTATATATCGTGCTAAAGTACATGCACGTTCTTCTATGGTTTGCTTACCTGAGATATTAATATTATCTATAGGTAAAGTGTGATTTAGTTTTCCTCCCATGTGATTACCCCCATTGTTTGCTTTTGTTTAATTCTATTCGCAGGAGTAAGTCCTTATGACTGTATTTTTTTATACATTTATTTCTCTTATAAATATTTCAATTCTTTTTTCCAGAAATTACATTTGCTTTTGTGCATTTTTTATGTTAACATATATTTATGGAGATGATTAGTATGTTAAAAGTCTTATATGATACAGTTAAAAATCTTGATGAAAAGGTTAAAAAAATTATGATTAAAGGATTATATTTTTCTTTGATAGTTTCTATTATAGGTACTTTGTTTTTAATTTATTACATATCACTTAAAACATCAGCTTTTACTTATTACATAGGCATAAAACTTGTATGGTTATCAATCTCTTTTGCTTCATCATTTTTTATTTCTGCTATTGCAACAGACAGAATAAAAAAAGATTTAGCTGATTAAAATTTTGCATGCCTCCACCTTATATAAATTTAACATGAAAAACACAGGTCTTTTTAGCCTGTGTCTTTCATGTTTTTTATGTTAAGGATGATATTACTAATTATAACTTTATACAGCTTCTGCTGTTTCTATTTCTTGCTCAGTTACTTTGCCTTCTCCATCTTCTTCGTTTATTACTTCTAAACTTGAAATAGATACTTCATAAGCAACTCTTTCTATTACTGTTCCATCTTCATATTTTTTTTCATATTTTCTTGATTGTACACGACCTACTGCCTTAACTTGTGCACCAACTTCTAAGTGATCACAAAATCTTGCATTTCTTCCCCAAGCTATTGCTGGTATGTAATCTGATTTACTATATGCTCTATTTACTGCAAGTAAAAGGTCTGCAATTTCACGACCAAATGGTGTTTTTCTATAAATTGGTTTTTTACAAATATGACCAATTAATACAACTTCGTTTGATACTTCTAAGTTTACTTCTTCATCTTCTTTTACTTTTTCTTCGATGTCATTTTCAAATATTATGTCTTTAGCAAATACTGTTAAGATTAATTTGTTTTTTTCATTTTCATAACTATTATAAGATCTGAATTGCCCTTTTACAACGATTTTTTTACCTATTTGTAATTCTTCATCATTTATTAGTCTTTCTGATACTGTAATTGGTATTACGTCAAATGCTTCACTTAAACGTGGTACCTCCAAATCAAATATGTAAAAACTTTCTCCGTAAATTTCATGACTGAATTTTTTTTCACTTGTAATTTTTCCCACTAATACTAAATGGTTATTATCCAAATAATTTGTGTTCA
>CANSNA010000006.1 GCA_947648255.1 uncultured Clostridium sp.
TACATAATGCTTCTACTATAGTTGAGCCAAGTTTAAAATTTGACATTCAAATTGAAGGTATGCCAACATCAATTATATCAATCAATTGCTATTGGCTAGAAAAATAGTATAAAAGTATACAAAAGAAATAAATAAAAGAAATATTAATATTTAAGAAGATATTAATATTTCTTTTTTATTTATAGTATTTATAAAATTATTAAAATTGATTAGAATTTGGAGGTATGATAAATGAAACAAAAAATTTTTTGATGTTAATTTAATTAAGGCACAATGGAGTATATTTTTAATTATATCAACGATTATAGGATTTATGTTGGCAATTACAATTGTTCCCAATAATTATAATATAGGAATTTAAAGAATTAATCCACTTTTCGTGAATAGATGTTTTAGAATGTAGTTATTTTGTTTAACATTTGGAGTGCACTTCATAAATACATTCATTTTTTTTGTTTATAAAAAAATGAATGCAAAGCAAAAAATGTGAACAAAAATAATTTTAAGTATATAAAATTTCCTAAATAATATATAACTTTGAAATTTTTGCTAAATAATTAAAAACAAGATAGGGTACAATAAAACCGAATAGTAAAAAAAGGAGGAAATTTTAATGAAAAAAACAATTAGCATTTTTACCATGATATTAATATTGAGCTTGATTATTTTTATGCCAATTAGTTATGCACAAGCACTAGATACAATTGATATAAAAACTAATAAAACAACAGTAAGACCAGGTGAAGAAGTAATATTAAATATAAACTTTGGACAGAATTTAGGAGCTTATACATTTAATATAGACTATGATAATAGTATTTTCGACTATGTATCAGTAGATGGAGGAACTGACAATAATATAAATGATAGACTAAAAGTAACATTTTATGATCAAACAGGAGGAACGAACCCTAGAAATAGTATGAGTGCAACGTTTAAGGCAAAAGCAAACATTACTACATCTAATCCAACAGAGTTTACAGTAACAGCAGAAGGGTTAGCAAATCCAGATGCATCTGTTCAATTTGATGATATTACAACACCAATTGTTAAAAACGTTACTGTAGAACCAGAATATGTAGATTATACAATAAAATTAGAACACAGTGGCAATGTTGTAAAAGCACAAGAGAAGGCTATGACTTTAAGTTACTCTTCACCAATGGGGCGTTATTATGAACATGCTAGACTAATTGCGGAAGCTGTGACACCTCAAGGAGCAACTGTGAAACTATTAGCAAATGATCAATCAAATGCTGAACATGATATTATTCAAAGTGGATGGGGAGACGCACAAGGAAGTAAAATAGGAGGAAAAGATGTTTCTCAAGTTTTACAAACTAGAGCTATATTTACTCAAGAAGGAAACTATACAATTACTTTAAAATTAATTGATAGAGATAATTCAGACACAGTAATAGCAGAAAAAGCATTTAATTTTTCTGTTTTGGAACGTGAAGTAGCAGCAAATCCAACTAATACACCAAATGAAAGCTCAGGTAATCAAGATACTACACAGACTAAACCAGAAACTACACAAAATAATCAAAAAGAAATAGAAGCAGACACACCAAAAAAATTACCAAAAACAGGAAGCAACATATATATTCCAATTATTATTGTTTTAATAATTTTAGCAAGTAGTTATGCTTATTTTAATAAGAAAAATAAAATCTAAATTCTTATACAAAAATAATAAGATAAAATATATTTTACTAAAGATATATTTTATCTTATTACATAAAACAAGTAACTTAGAACAAATGATAATTAAAAAGGAGTAAATAAATGAGCAGAAGGAGTAGAAGGAAAAAGAAAAAAATAATTAATTATTTAATTGTATTTATAACTTTAAGTATTATATTGTTTCTAGGAATAGAGGAGTACAAAGATAGTAAAATAAAAAAATATATAGCTAATAAAAATAAACAATATACTGCACAAGATATAAGTACAATAAATAAAAAAGAAGAGACGAAAAAATACCCTAAAGAAGAAATACCAAAGGAATATAAAGGATATGAAGTCGCAGCAAAGCTAGAGATACCAAAAATACAATTAGAAGCTTATGTATTGAGCACCTATTCAGAAAAATCCTTAAATATAACTGCTACAAAGTTTTGGGGAGCAGAGCCAAACAAAGAAGGGAATTTTTGCATAGCAGGGCATAATGTTAAAAATATGTTTTATAACTTAAGAGATTTAAAAATTTCAGATACATTTTGGATTATTGACAATGAAGTAGGAAAAGTTGAATATGAAATTTATTCTATATACACAGTCATTCCAGAAGATATAAAATGCTTGTCACAAGAAACAAATGGAAGGTTAGAAGCAACACTAATTACTTGTACTAATGATTCAAAAAGAAGAATTATTGTAAAAGCGAAAGAAAAAGAAACTTGATTAATTGACCTATACGAAAAGGAGAGAGGAAAGCTTTGAAAAGAATATATAATTTTATCATTATTTTATTTTTACTTATATTTTCAAGTATATTTATATGCTTTAAATCGCAGGCATCAACCAAAACAGACGGAATTGAAAGCTTTCCTGCTAGTTATAAGCCATATTTAATAGAATTGCAAAAAAAACATCCTAATTGGAAATTTACAGCGATGTATACTAATTTAGATTGGAATTATGTTATAGATCAAGAAAATATATTTGGAAAAAACCTAGTACCTAAAAATTATGGAGATAAGTGGAAAAATACAACACCAGGTCAATATAATGTAGAGGTAGATTCTGGATGGGTAGATAGCTCTAGGGAAGCAGTAGAATTTTGCATGGATCCTAGAAATTTTCTTAATGAAGTGCGTCTTATGCAATTTGAAGGACTTTCGTTTGATACAAATACCAATAATATAGATGGAATTGAAAAAATTTTATATGGAACAGAATTTTATAATAATAGAGTTTCATATTTTGATAGCTATGGCAACAGCATTAACATGAATGAAAAATATAGTGATTTAATTTTAAGAGGGGGACAAAACTCTAAAGTAAGCCCTTATCATTTAGCATCACGAATCAAACAAGAGGTTGGTCCCTTTTTATCTCATAGTTCAATTAGTGGTAAAGTAGAAGGATTTGAAGGATTATATAATTTTTATAATATAGGGGCAACAAGTTCATCAGAACCTATGGGAGCAATAAAAAAGGGATTACAATATGCAAGAGATGGTAAAGGTGCTAGTCAAACTATAAAAGATAGATATTTAATTCCTTGGAATACAAAAGAAAGAGCTATTACAGGAGGAGGAATTTTTATTGGATCCAGTTATATAAATGTAGGACAAAATACAATATATTTGCAAAAGTTTGATGTAAATGATGATAGAAGTGCTAACTTATTTTCACATCAATATATGACAAATATACTTGCACCTTACAGTGAATCAAAGTCTATCTATAATGGATATAAAAAAAGTGGATTATTAGAATTACCAATGTCTTTTATAATTCCAGTTTATAATAACATGCCTGAACTTATGACAGATAACCCTAATATTAATAAAGATGAATTTAGCATAGAAAATTCAAAAGTTTATTGCAATGGAACTAATGTTAATATTAGGACAGGACCTTCTACTTCTTATGAAATTATTGGAGTTGTGAATCTTCAAGATAAAATGACACGAATCTTAAAAGGAAAACAAAATGGAGAAAGATGGGATAAAGTAGTTCTTGAAAATGGAATTATTCGGATATATTTATCAAACTTATGTAACAGAAGAATTAGAAGTACAAATTGAAAAAATAGATGTATCTATTGATAATACCACTTTAAAAAAAGGCGAAACAAAGAACTTACAAGTAATTATTGAGCCAAATGAGGCAAAAGATCATAAGGTAGAGTTTAAATCGAGCAATCCAAATGTTATAACAGTGGATGAATTTGGAAGAATGCAAGCTAATCGCTCTGGTAGTAGTATAATTACAGTAAAGGCAATAGAAAACAATGTACAAAATCAAATTGAAATTAATGTTTATAGTAATGTAACATCTATAACATTAGACCAAGAAGAAATTTATATGCAAGTAGGAGATACTTTCAAAATTAATGCTTATATTGAACCAGATGATGCAAATGATAAAATAGTTATATATCAAAGTAGTAGACAAGAAATAGCAGAAGTACAAGAAAAAGGAGTAGTCACTGCAAAACAAATAGGAGAGACCGATATAATAGCTATAGCAAATGAAAACTCAGAAATAAAAGCAAAATGTAAAGTTTTTGTAGTAAGAGAAATGGAAGATGCAGAAATTCACTTTGATAGTTCTTTAACTATAAATAGTTTAGAAATGAGTAGTATTGACTATGAAGAAAATACAGTTGCTGATATAAAAAATAAAATTACAACAAATTTAGAAATAGAAATTGTAAATTATAAGAATCAAATTCTAGAAGATACAGATATTGTTGGAACAGGAAGTAAAATACAAGTCAAAGAAGATGGAAAAATATTAAGACAATATCAAATTATTCTTTATGGTGATGCCAATGGAGATGGAAAAATAAATAGTATTGACTTACTCGTATTGCAACGACATATATTAGAAATAGAATCAATTGACGCAATATTTAAAAAAGCATGTAACATTAGTAAAAATGGTAAAAAGCCAACATCAGTAGATTTATTACTAATCCAAAGGCATATTTTAGAACTGCAAGTTATTGAACAATAACAAAATAAAACTTGGGAGGAGTGTTATGTTAAAGAGGAAAATTTTGATGGTTTTAGTTTTTAGCATTAGTTTTTACTTGTTTTGGAATGTAACATATGCTGTAAATAGTGGGACAGTTTATTTGACAAGTAGGCAAAATGAAGTAAATCCAGGAGAAGAAATAGAAATAACAGTTAATTTACAAAATAATAAAATTGCAGCTTGTAATTTTTATATATATTTTGAAGATACGAAAGTTGAATTTATTGATAATAATTCTCAAGAAGACTCGACTTATAATATAAAATTAAATTCCAAATATATTAATTTCGTTTGGTTCGATAAACTTGGTGGAGAAGGTGCAAAAAATGGAGAAATTACAACATTTAAGTTTCGAGCAAAAGAAAATGGATTAGCCACGTTTACAATAAATGGAGAATTTTATGATCAAAATGGGCAATTAATACAAACAGATTTTAAAGAAGAACAGATTAAAATAGGAAAAGAAGAAAGCAATCTACAAAAACAAAGTAAAGAAGAAGGAACTAATCTAGAAGGTAATAATTCAAATTTACAGGTATTAAGAGTAGATAAAGAAGGTTTGATTCCAAGTTTTGAAAAAGATATACAAGAATATTATTTAAATGTGTCAAAGGACACATCCTTTGTTGATGTTTTGGCAATTAGCGAAAATAAAAATGCAACAGTCGAAATACAAGGAAATGAAAATTTAGAAGAAAGAACAAATAAGATTATAGTTAAAGTAACTTCTGCTGATAAAACACAAAGCAAAGTTTATACAATTCATGTAAGCAAAACAGATAATTTTGAACTTGCAAATACTAATCTTGAAATATTAGCAATTGAAAATGCATTGCTAAATCCACCTTTTGACACATCAAACACAAATTACGAAATAGAAGTTTCTAATCAAACAGAATCTCTTAATATATTTGCCATTCCTGAGAATGAAAAGGCAACAGTTCAAATTATGGGAAAGGACAATTTGAAACAAGGTAATAATATAGTTACAGTTTTGGTAAATGCACAAGATGGATTCACACAAAGAATTTATAAAATAAATGTTAATAGAAGGAATCTCGAACAGGAGAAAAAATACCAAGAAGAACAAGCAAAAAAGAAAGAAGATTTAGAAAAAGCTTATAATATAGAAAAGACTTCTTTAAATATAAATAATTCAAAAAAACAATTAGCTGAAAAACAAAATATTAATTATGCAACTATTGCAGTTTGGATTTGTATTATAGCAATTGTATCTTTATTAATACTTATGATAATTTGGAAAATAACAAAAAATCGTAAACTAAAATAAAAATATAAAAAAATGCATGTAATTAGCTATTTATAATAAATAAGACAAATTACATGTGTTTTTTAAAAAATAGGAAAAATCGCAGACTTTTGCTATTTAAAAAAGCTAAGTTTACTTGAGCTGTGCAATTGTGAAGTAATTAGCAGATATGGTTTAGCCACTTTTCTTATAAAAAATAAAAAAACAATATAATTAATTCATAAGAAAATATTAAGAATTGTTAAAATATTTAGAAAATAGCGAAGTTTACCATTGTTACAGTTTTGTTACAAATAAAAAAAACAATTGACTTAAATCGACAAGAAATGTTATACTATATTTACTTAAAATAATAAAAAAAGTAAAAAAATATTGAAATAAAAAATCAAAGGAAGTTTAAAATAGACTAAGCTCAAAGCTTAGTGGAGGAGGACAAATGCAAAAGTTAAAATACAAAGCAAAAAAAATATTTATTATACAAATGATATTTGTAATTGTTTTTGCCATGATTTTAAATATGACAGTAATGACAAGTGAAGTAAAGGCTGTTCAGCAATCAAAAAAAGAAGGGATTGATGCTTTCCCAGAAAGCTACAAAGCAGGGCTAAGAGCCTTAAAAGCAAATCATCCAAATTGGAATTTCATAGCTTTTAACACAGGTTTAACGTGGCAAGAATTTATGAATGCAGAAAATGAACATATAGAAAGTACACCATCAAAAGCAAAAAGAAATTTAGTAAAAACAACTAAAGGACCATGGAAATGTGCGTGCAATAGAAATGGTGGAAGCGGATATATGTGCGCATCAGATGGAATTATCGCATACTATGCAGATCCTAGAAATTTTTTAAGCGAAACAGGAATATACCAATTTATGGAAATGACATATAACCAATCAACACAAAATAAAGCAAGCCTTCAGCAAGTTTTAAAAAATAGCTTTATGAATGGAAGCGTAGAAATTTCAGGAGAAAGAGAAGATACAACAATAAAAGCAAAACAGGAAAATCAATATATAATTGTAGCACCAGGAACTAAAAATACAGAAGTTGCAACAGCAATCAATATGACAAGATTTAGAGTGACAGATGCAAATAATAAAGCAGTATCAAATGATAGTGTTGCAGCAACAGGACATAAATTCATAAACACTGAATATAATACTACATATACAATGGTTGTTTTAGGAGATGTAAATGGAGATGGATTAATAAAATCAACAGACTATGCTAGAATAAAAAGCTATATAATGCAACAAGGAACATTAAGTGATCTAGAAAAAAAAGCAGCAGATGTAAATAGAGATGGAAATGTAAAATCAACAGATTATGCTAGAATAAAAAATTATATTATGACAGGTGCACCAATTACATTATCTGAAAAAACATCAGGCTCATCTACAATGTCATATGCAGATATAATAATGAAAGCAGCAGAAGAAAGTGATATAAGCCCATATCATATAGCAATGAAGATTTTTCAAGAAGTTGGAAAAACAAATCCTAGCCAAGCTGTTACTGGTAATTATCCAGGACTTGAAGGATACTATAACTTCTTTAACTGGAATGCAACAGATTCATCTGGAATTAGAGGTGGATTAGAATATGCAAAATCACAAGGCTGGAATAATCAATACATAGCAATAATAGAAGGTGCAAAGAAAATGGCAGACAGCTATACAGCAACAGGACAAAATACACAGTATTTCTATAAATTTGATGTAGTAGATGATAGCTCAAATCATTTATATTGGCATCAATATATGACTAACATACAAGATCCTTCTAATCAGTCAAATATGATATTTAATGACCTATATGATGTATTTAAAGATGTAGCAGTAAACTTTATAATACCAGTATTTAATAATATGCCACAAAGTGCTTGCAGTTTACCAGGAGCAAGTGAAAATGCATGGGTAATAACAGGTACAGGTGTAAGGTTTAGAGAAACACCTAATGGAAGTGCAAAAGCAACACTAAGCCAATGGGAAGAACTTGAAAGAATAGGAAATGAAGAAGTATCAGCAGGCGGATATATTTGGTATAAATTCAAAAGAGGTAATGACATAGGATGGGTTGCAATAGATTCCGAATGGATAAAGAAGTGCAATTAAAACATAATTTATAAGGGAGGCAAAAGAAAACTATGGCTAAAAGTCGAATTAAGAAAATTATATTTGGAGTGATAATTTTTATTACATATGTAGCTTTGATACATGTAGTTAGTAATGCTGCTGGGTTTACAGTCTCAGCAGGTAGCACATCATTAAACCCAGACAAAACTACATCATTTCAAGTTACAGGACAAGATTGTGAAGGGAAATTTAGAGTAACAACATCAGATGCAAGCGTTGTAGAAATAGTAGTACAAGACCCATCAAAAGAGGTAAACAATATGAGAGATGTATGGGTTAATGGAACAGAAGGAGTAACTTTAAAGGCAAAAAAAGCAGGCAAAGCAACAATAACGGCAACTACTGTTGATGTATCAAATACAGCAGGAACTGAAGAAGTAAAGGGATCAAAATCTGTTATAATAGAAGTTAAAGAACCAGCAAAAGCACCAGATACATCAAGTGCAAAACTTAAATCAATAACAGTTGCAGGCAAAACATACAATAATCCAAGTCAAGATATGACAGTAAATGTAGGAGCAGATGTAGGAGAAACTACAATTTCAGCTGTTGCAAATGATGGAAATGCAAAAATATCAGGAACAGGAAATAAACAGCTTGCAGCAGGAATAAATGTAGTAGTACTTACTGTAACAGGCTCTAATGGAGCAACACTAAAATATACTGTAAGAATAAAAAAGGCAGCAAAAACAGCAGAAGCACCAAATATAACAGGCGCAAATGAGCCAACACCAGAACCTACACCAGAAGAAAATCAGGCACCTGAGCTTTTAAGATTATCATATCTATTAGTAGATGATGCAGAGTTAATGCCAGAATTCGATGCTGAAACATTTGAATATAGAATATCAGTTATAAATGCAGATAGTGTTAATGTAGCAGCAAATGCGAATGATGAAAATGCTAGTATAGAAATTAAAGGAGATAAAGACTTAATAGAGGGAGATAATGAAGTTACAATAACTTTAACAAGAGGTGAAGGCGAAGAAAAGGAAGAAACAATATATACAATAATAGTTACAAAAACAATAGAAGAAGTGATACCAATAGATGAAGAGACAGGAAATGATGAAAATAATGCTGGAGGTTTTTTAGGCAGTACAGGAGGAAAAGTTGCAGCAGGAGCAATTATTATTATAGCAGTAGCACTTGTTGTATTTTTTGTAATAAAAGGAAGAATGAATGATGAAACATCTTATAATTCAAGAAAAGAAGCTAGAAGACGTGCATCATTTGATGATTTTGATGATTGAAATAAAAATGTAATAATTTTGAAATGAAAAATTAAAGAAAAGTTTTGTAAAAACTATTGAAAAAAAAATAAAAATGTAGTATAAATAATAGTATGAAAATGTATACTATTATTATAAAGGAGATTCATATGAAAAAAGTAAGAAACTTAAAGAAAATTTTAATAATGTTAGCTGTAGTGCTATTAATTTGTAGTGTATCTGTTATAAGTAGTGCAAATGGTAACCCAGAAGACTTAATAACACAAATACCTGAATTAAATCCAACACCAACACCTAATCCAACACCTACGCCAACTCCTTCACCAAAATTAACACCAACACCAAGTCCTACACAAGGAAATAACACATCATTACCAAAAACAGGAGTAAATGATACAGCAATGTGGGTATTAATAGGAGCTTGTGGATTAGCTGCAATTTATACTTATAAAAAAGTTAGAGACTATAATGTTTAATTAAAATAAAGAAATATAGGGGAGAATAGATATACTATTTCTCCCCAGTGATTGTTTCTTTTGCTTTAACTACATATCTGCTACTATCATTAACACTGTCACAAGTTATAAGAGTTAAAATTCTTAAATTATTTGTATTTTGATCTGTACAAGATAAATCAGTTTCTTTAGATTTATAAGTCTTGTAAACTTCATAAATTACTGTTCTTCCGAATATTATCTTGAACTTCTATTAAATCACCAATTTCCAAGCTTGAAAGATTACTAAAAAATGTACCATTTTTATAATTATGCCCTGCAATACAAAGATTTCCGTATTTCATTTGGCATGGGACCAAAAAAACGGCAAGTAGCTATTTTTAAACCATCTTTACTAATATCTGAAAATATAGGATAAGAAATATTTAGTTTTTTAATATCTATGATTCCAATAACAGAGTTAGAACCATTTTCATAAAATTCTATAGTATTTCCTAAAGGAATAGCATTATAATCACTTGAATCTTCATAGATTTTTCTAATTCCGAAACTTTGAGCAATACTTTTCGAAAGTTTTTCTTTACTTAGTAATTCGTACCTAAAAAACATATAATATATTATAAGTAATAAGGAAATAATAAAAAGTATAAAGAATTGTATTTTTAAAAATCTTTTCTTTTTAGTATCCTTATTACTAGGTTTTTTTCTACCAAAATTTTTAATATTAGAGTTTAGTGTGCATATAATTTGGTTCATACATTAAATATCCTTTTCTTTAATATATATTTACTTAAATATTGTTTGCGATTATTGATAAAAAAATTCGTTTATGTTAAAATAATAAAAGGATTATTTTGCATAAAGCTTTAGCGTAAAGGAAAGAAGTTTTATGATATAAAATTAAACAAAGGAGAAAAATTTGCGAAAAAATTTCGACAATAAATTTTAGCAAATTTAGAGCTTCGAATGAAAGGAAATGGTATAAAATGAAGAATTTAACAACTTATTTATTTGTAATATTTATGGCAATGTTTTGGGTATTTAGAATTATAGTTGCATTTTGCTTTAATCTAGGAATAGAATTTATTGCAGTACCAACAGATTTAACATTTGAGATAGTTCTATTATTTTTAACATTTGTTTCAATGATCATGGTAATAAAAAGAAGCACATTAGGAGGAATAATATATCTAATTGGAAATGGTCTATATTTTGGTACAAGCTTATACAATGGATTTACAGGAGAAGGGGCAATAAATTATAGTGATATGGCATTCTCATTTATAGGAATTATATTACCTATATTAGTACTATTTGACCTATTACTAGACAGAAACAGAAAAGAGCACCCAGTAGATAAAAAAACAGACTGGTTTTACAAAAATAAAGACTTTGATAGACAGTATGACGAACGAGCAGATAGAAACCAATATAAATTTTAAGAACTTTTCTGAATTTAATAAAACTGCTGACGCTTGTCTTACTAAGGCTTTAGAGAATTTATATAGATAAGATGGGAGAGAAAACACTATGCAATTAACTAGAAGATTTATTATACAATCATTAGAGAATGTGGATGTTAATAATCCTGTTAGATATGAAAGAATTATATAAATGATAATTTAAGAATACAAAGTAAAAATAATGTGTTAGAAAAAGAAATTTTAGATAAAAATAATGTTATTATAGAAAAAATAAATATATCAGAAGAAGAGTTTAATAAATTAAAAAAACAGGCATATTCAAAAATTATAAGAGATAGTTATTTATATTTGGATGATAATAGAGTTTCTATAAAAAAGTATTTAGATAAATATAAAGGATTAATCAGGGTGGAAGTAAAGTTTAATTCTATTGATGAGATGAATAATTATGAACCTGAAAATTGGATGGAAACAGAAATTATTAATTCTCCTTTAGCTTTTGATAAATATTTAAGTAAATTATCAGGGCAAGAATTTTTAGTAGAATTGAATAAATATATAAGGAAGTGATATAAGTGGATAATCGACAAAATTGGGCAAATATAAACTGGTACCCAGGGCATATGGCTAAGGCAAAAAGAGAAATAATTGAAGATATGAAAATTGTTGACTTAGTTGTAGAAATACTAGATGCACGTATACCTAGATCTAGTCAAAACCCAGATATAAAAGAAATTGTTAAAAATAAAAAAAAGATAATTCTTTTAAATAAATGTGATTTATCAGATGAGTTAGTAACTAAGAAATGGCAAAGTTATTTTAAAACACAAGGAATAGAAACAGTATTAATAAATGCAAATGATGGAAAGGGCATGAAGCAAGTAATAGATACTATTAATAATGTTATGAAAGAAGAAGTTGAAAAAGAAAGAGAAAGAGGAAGAATCAATAAAACAATAAGAGCTGCAGTTCTTGGAATACCCAATGTACGGAAAATCTTCTTTTATAAATAAAGTTTCAAAAAGAAATTCACTAAAGGCTTCAAATAAACCAGGAGTAACACTAAAAAAACAATGGATACGCTTAAGTGAAAACATAGAACTGCTAGATACACCAGGAGTTTTATGGCCTAAATTTCAAAACAATGAAGTTGCTCTAAATTTAGCATTTACAGGAACAATAAAAGAAGAAATATTAGACAAAGAAGATATAGCTTTTTATTTAGTAAAATATTTAATTAGTAATCATTTAGACAAACTATGTACAAAATACAAATTAGATATAAATGAAATAAAAGGGAAAATCGAGAAGGAAAAAGATGAAAATGAGATAATTTTAAGCATAATAGAAGCATGTCGGAAAATCAAGAGGAACATATATGAGCGGAGGAAAAATAGATATGAAAAAAATATCAAATATATTACTTACAGACTTTAAAGAAGGGAAAATAGGCAAAATAACTTTAGAAATGCCTTAGGAATAAAAATGGAAGAACAAGAAAAAATAGTAAATGAAAGAGCTCCACTTACATGGGCATATATTGGAGACGCGGTGTTTGAACTATATATAAGAGAAAAATTAGTAGAAAACACAAAACTAAAACCACATAGACTGCATATAGAAACAGTAAAATATGTAAAAGCATCAGCACAGGCAGAAATTTTAAAACAAATAAAAGAACATCTTACAGAAGAAGAACAAGAAATTGTAAGAAGAACAAGAAATACAAAAAATCATCATTTACCTAAAAATGCAAATATGATAGACTATATGTATGCAACAGCCTTTGAAGGACTAATTGGATATTTGTATTTAAGTCGGAAAGCTAGAAAGATTAAAAGAAATTTTAAACTTTGCATCAAACGAATTAAATGAAAAATATAGTGATTAGGTATTTATATAAATTGAAAACAACCCAAAACTATGATATAATTTGAAACATAAAAATATTATAGCTTTAGAAAGGAATAAACATGTCTACAAAACAAGACTATATTAGAAATTTTAGTATAATAGCACATATAGACCATGGAAAATCTACACTTGCAGATAGGCTAATAGAAATGACGGGTGTATTATCTGAAAGAGAAATGGAATCTCAGGTTTTAGACAATATGGAATTGGAAAAAGAAAGAGGAATAACAATAAAATCTCAAGCAGTAAGAATGAAATATAAAGCAAAAGATGGAAACGAATACACATTAAATCTAATAGATACACCTGGACATGTAGATTTTAATTATGAAGTTTCAAGGAGCCTAGCTGCCTGCGATGGAGCAATTTTAGTAGTAGATGCATCTCAAGGAGTAGAAGCCCAAACTCTTGCAAATGTCTACTTAGCATTAGACAATGATTTAGAAATTTTGCCAGTAATTAATAAAGTAGATCTTCCAAATGCAAGAGTAGAAGAAGTAAAGAAGGAAATAGAAGATATAATTGGCTTAGATACAAGTGAAGCTCCGTGCATTTCTGCAAAATCAGGGTTAAATGTAGAAGAAGTACTAGAGCAAATAGTAACAAAAATTCCCGCACCAACAGGAGATGAAACATTACCTACGAAAGCTCTAATATTTGATTCATATTATGATAACTATAAAGGTGCAATAGCACATGTAAGGGTCGTAGATGGCGAAATCAAAGTACGGAAATGAAATACTACTTATGGTAGCAAATAAAGTATTTACAGTAACAGAAGTACGGATGTTTTGAACCACGGAACATATATCCCCTGTGATAAAATAACAGCAGGAGAAGTTCGGATATATTGCAGCAAGCATTAAAAATCTTGAAGACATACATGTGGGAGACACAATAACACTAAATCAAAATCCAGCAAAAGAAAGCTTACCTGGATATAAAAAAGTGAACCCTATGGTATATTGTGGGCTTTACCCAATGGATGGAAGTGACTACGAATTCCTAAAAGTAGCACTAGAAAAACTAAAATTAAATGATGCAGCACTAGAATATGAAGCAGAGACATCAGTAGCATTGGGGTTTGGATTTAGATGTGGATTTTTAGGACTCTTGCACCTAGAGATAATAGAAGAAAGATTAGACAGAGAATTTGACTTAAGTCTAATTACAACTTCTCCATCAGTTATATACAAAGTACATAAAACAAATGAAGAAGTAATAGAACTATATAATCCTACAGACTTGCCAGTGCCACAAGAAATCTCATATATAGAAGAACCAATAGTAAATGCAGAGATACTAACTCCAAAAGAATATGTAGGAGGAATAATGGAAATATGTCAAAATAGACGTGGAATTTATATAGATATGAAATACTTAGATGCAAATAGAGTTACACTATGCTACGAACTACCACTAAATGAAATAATATATGACTTTTTTGATATATTAAAATCAAAAACCAAAGGATATGCATCCTTTGACTATGAATTCAAAGAATATAGAAGATCAGACCTTGTAAAATTAGACATATTAGTAAATAATGAAACAGTAGATGCATTATCTTTTATAGTGCATAAAGATAGTAGCTACACAAGAGGCAGAAAAATGGTAGAAAAGTTAAAAACAGCAATACCAAGACAACTATTTGCTATTCCACTCCAAGCAGCCTGTGGGGGTAAAATAATTGCAAGAGAAACTATATCAGCAATGAGAAAAGATGTACTAGCAAAATGCTATGGAGGAGACATATCAAGGAAGAAAAAACTATTAGAAAAACAAAAAAAAGGTAAAAAGAAAATGCGTCAAATAGGAAATGTAGAAATGCCACAAGAAGCCTTCTTAAGCGTATTAAAGCTAGACGAAGAATAAGGAAAAATGTTCACAAGAAAGGAAACATATTATGATAATAACCTGCAAACAAAAACAATTCCAACTAAACCAAGGCGAAACTTTAAAAGAAGCTTTAAAAGAAGAAATAAATGACAATATAATAACTTGTAATTTTAACAATGAAATAAAAAGCTTAAACTACAAACCAAAAACAGACGGAAAAGTAGAGCTGCTAGACTACACATCAACAGAAGGAAAAAGAGTTTATGTAAGAGGAATAATGTATATAATGGCAATGGCAATAGATGAAATTTACAAAAATTCTCAACTTACAATAAATTACCAATTAGACAATTCTATGTTTTGCACATTTGAAAAACAAGAGATAACAGAAGAATTGCTAGAGAAAATAAAAAAAAGAATGCAAGAAATAATAAAAGAAGATATTCCAATTGTAAAAGTTACAATGACAAAAGAAGAAGCAAAAGCATTTTATGAAAAAGAACAAAGTTTAAGAGGAAAATTGCAAATAAACACAGAAACAAAAGAAGAAATTTCTTTATACTATTGTAAAGAATATTATAATTATTTTTATGGAGTAATGCCAATATCAACAGGATATATGAAAGTATTTGATTTGGTAAAATATGGGAAGGGCTTTTTACTCAGATATCCAAGCAAAAAAAATCCAAAACAATTAACAGAATTTAAAGAAAATAAAAAACTATCATTAATACTTGATGAATATGAAGAAATACATGAAATTTTAAAATTAAACACAATATATAGATTAAATAAAAGTGTAGAAGGGGATAATGGAAAAGAGACAATACTTTTATCAGAAGGTCTACATGAAAAGAAAATATCAGATATTGCAGACCAAGTAGCAAATAGAAAAGGCTCAAAAATGATTTTAATTGCAGGACCATCTTCTTCTGGTAAAACAACCTTTGCAAAAAGACTTGGAATACAGCTAAGATTAAATGGAATACAGCCTAAAACATTATCAGTAGATAACTACTTTGTAGAAAGAGAACAAAATCCAGTAGATGAAAATGGAGAATATGACTTTGAATGTATAGAAGCAGTAGACTTAAAACTGTTTAATGAACATATATTAAGGCTACTTGCAGGAGAAGAAGTAGAACTTCCAACATTTGATTTTGCTACACGGACACAAAAAATTTGAACGGAAACAAAATGAAACTAGAGGAAAATGAAGTACTTGTAGTTGAAGGAATTCATTGCTTAAATAACAGATTAACAGATGCAATTCCACAAGATAAAAAATTTAAAATATATATTAGTGCACTAACAGTGTTAAATATTGATTATTACAACAGAATTTCAACAACAGATACAAGAATAATAAGAAGAATAGTAAGAGATTATAGATATAGAAATTACTCAGCAAAAGAAACACTACAAAGGTGGAAATCAGTAACAAATGGAGAAAAGAAATATATATATCCATATCAAGAAGAAGCGGATGTAATGTTTAATACATCAATAGTATATGAACTAGGAGTTTTAAGGGAGTATGCACTTCCACTTCTTATGGAAATAAAACAAGAAGATGCAGAATATGCAGAAGCCAAAAGGCTTATAACACTTTTAAGTTACTTTAAGCCAATAGGAATAGAATATATACCAGAAAGTTCAATATTACGTGAATTTATTGGTGGAAGCATATTTACGTATTAAACTATAATAGTCAATTAGGAGAAATAAACATGGGAGCAAAATTTACTAAGATAGATGAAGAATTTGTATGTGAAAATTGCGGAGAAAATGTAGAACCACTTGGATATTCATGTAGAAACCACTGCCCATATTGCTTACATTCAAAACATGTAGATATAAATCCAGGAGACCGTGAAGAAACATGCAAAGGAGTTCTAGAACCAGTAGATATAGATATAAATTCTAAAAAAGGTTATGTAATAGTTTTTAAATGCAAAAAATGTGGCAAAATCAAAAGAAATAAAATGGCAGAAGATGATAATATGGAACTTGCTTATGAAATTATAAAAAATAAACTTAAAGAGTAAATAAAATTTTTAAGGAGGGAAAATGAAAAAAGGTAAGGTAAAATACATATTTGTAATAATCACTATTCGGAATAATTGTATTTGGAATATTCTATTTTTATAGTAAAGAAGAAAAAAAAGAAGAAAATGTAATAGATATAAAAGAAGAAAAAGTTTCAAATATACCTTCTAATCTAAGACTTGGAATTTCAGACTTAGATAGTTTAAACCCTCTAATTTCGAAAAACCAAAATATACAAAATATAGGTAAATTAATTTATGAACCATTATTTAATGTAACAGAAAACTTTAAATTAGAGAATTCACTCGGAGTAGAATTTTCAAAAGCAGATAGTAAAACATATTTCGTAAAGCTTAGAGAAAACGTAAAGTGGCAAAATGGTGGAGATTTTACAGCAAAAGATGTAAAATATACAATAGAAAAAATAAAGCAATTAGGAGAGGCATCTATATATAATAGTAATGTATCAAATATTGAAAATATTGAAATTTTAAATACAAATTTACTTAAAATATATTTATATGAAGAAAAACCTCTTTTTGAATATAATTTAACATTTCCAATAATTTCAGCAGAATTTTTTGGAGAAGATGATATAACAAATACAGAAAAAAATAATGTACCAATGGGAACAGGTAAATATAAACTTAGTACAATAGACCTAAATATGCAAATGGAATTAAAAGCAAATGAAAACTGGTGGAAACATGAAGAAGAAAATCTAAGAATAGACACAATAAATATTAGAATATATAAAACAATTGCAGAATTATATAATGCATATAAACTTGGACGGAATAGATATGATTACGACTAACATGACAAATATTGAAGACAATATTGGGCTTGTAGGGTCAAATATAATAGCAAGTGTAGGAAGAAATTATGATTATTTATCATTAAATGTAAAAAGTAATACTTTAAAATATAAAGAAGTAAGACAAGCCATAAGTTATGGAATTAATAAAGAAGAAATTATAAATACAGTATATGGTAGCAAGTATTTTGTGCGGAGATCATCCACTAGCATATGGAAGCTATTTATATGATAAAAATATGTCTGGCAATCAATATAGCATAGATAGGGCAAAACAGACACTTAAAGATTCTGGGTGGAATTTTACAAATGGAGTCTGGCAAAAAAAAGAAGGATATAATACAATCCGATTAAGAATAAATTTACTTGTACAAGCCTCAAACGAAAATCGAGTAAAAGTTTCAGAAATTATAAAGAAAAATCTAGAAGAATGTGGAATTCCTGTTACAATAAATCAAACAAAAGATTGGAATTATGAAAATAGTATAAAAAATAGAAACTATGATATATTAATTTCCCGGAGTAACAGTTCGGATTAAGTCCTGATCTTACAAGATATTTTGGAGAAGGTAACCTTGCAAATTATGAAAATAATGAGGCGATACGGAATTTTAAATGAAATATATAGTATAACAGATGAAAAAACTTTAAAAGTAAAATATGAAAGATTACAACAAATATATGAAGAAGATAGACCATATATTGGATTATATTTTAGTAGAATTACTACAGTATCAAGTAAAAGTGTATCTCTTTCAGGAAAAACTAACTGGTTTAATGTATTTTTAGACATCACAAATTGGCACAGAAGAAGCTAAAAACATAGATAGAATAAAGAGTACACAAGCTCAAAAAAAAGAAAATAAAAAAATTAAAAAAAACACTTGACCAAAAGAAATAATAAGTATATAATAATGACAAATAGCAAACGTATGTTTAATTTATAGGAGGAATAAAAATGGCAAAAGAAAATAATGAAAAAAGACAAGCACTAGAAATGGCAATGGGACAAATTGAAAAACAATTTGGAAAAGGTTCAGTTATGAAACTTGGAGAATATAAAGCTATGGAAATAGAAGCCATCCCAACAGGAGCTTTAAGCCTAGATATGGCACTAGGAATAGGAGGAGTTCCAAGAGGAAGAATAATAGAAATATATGGACCAGAAAGCTCTGGTAAAACAACACTTGCACTTCATATAATTGCAGAAGCTCAAAAACAAAATGGAGAAGTAGCATTTATAGATGCAGAGCATGCACTAGATCCAGTATATGCTAAAAATCTTGGAGTAAATATAAATGATCTTATAGTATCACAGCCAGATACAGGAGAACAAGCACTTGAAATTGCGGAATCATTAATCAGAAGTGGAGCATTAGATGTAATAGTTGTAGACTCTGTTGCAGCATTGGTTCCAAAAGCAGAAATAGATGGAGAAATGGGAGATTCTCACATGGGGCTTCAAGCTAGACTTATGTCACAAGCATTAAGAAAACTTGCAGGAGCTATAAATAAATCAAAAACAGTACTTATATTTATAAATCAATTAAGAGAAAAAATAGGAGTAATGTTTGGAAATCCAGAAACAACAACAGGAGGTAGAGCACTTAAATTTTATGCATCAGTTAGAATGGATATAAGAAAAATAGAAAATATAAAACAAGATGGAGATATAATAGGAACTAGAACTAGAGTAAAAATAGTGAAAAATAAAGTGGCTCCGCCATTTAGAGAAGCAGAATTTGACATTTTATATGGAAAAGGAATCTCAAAAGAAGGAAATATATTAGATATAGCAGTAAGCTTAGATATAATAGTAAAAAGTGGTTCATGGTTTAGCTATAATGGAGAAAGAATAGGTCAAGGAAGAGAAAATGTAAAAAAATATCTACTTGATAACCCAGAAATACTTGCAGATGTTGAGAAAAAGGTTAGAGCAAATATGGAACAGGCTTTTGAAAATTCATTAAATGAAGAAATACCAGAAGATGAAGAAGCAGAAGGAAGCGAATTTGAAGAAGCAGAAGAATAGTGGAGGGAAAATATGAACTATACTCCAGAAGAGTTTGATGAAAAAAAGACTAAAGTAATGAAATATATTCTATACAAAAAAAGAACAGAAAGTGAAGTAAGAAAAAAATTCTGTCATGATATGGATGAAGATATGTTAGAAGATATAATCGAATATGTCAAAGAAGCGGGATATATAAACGATCAAGAATACTTACAAAAACTAATTAAAGAATATATGGCATTAAAATCAATGTCTATTCGAGAAATAAAAAACAAAGTATATGGAAAAGGTATTTATGCAGATCAAATAGAAGATTACATAAGTGAAAATAGAGAAACACTTGAAGAATATGAATTAAATTCAGCCAAAAAACTTGCCGAAAAAAAATGTGGAGCAGAGCCTGAAAAATTGAAAGCATATTTAATTAACAAAGGTTTTGATACAGATACAGTAAATAAAGTACTAAATGAAGAGGAATAGGTTTGAAGATATTTTCAAACTAAAGGAGGAACAATGCCAAACGTATTAGCTTTAGAAACAAAGACTTTACAGATAAAAATAGAAAAATTTGAAGGACCACTAGATTTACTTTGTCAGCTAATAGACAAAAATAAAATGGACATATATGATATAAACTTAAATGAAATAACAGACCAATATCTAGCATATATAAAACAGATGGAAGAGCAAAGACTTGGAGTAAGTAGTGAATTTTTGATTATGGCTTCTGCTTTACTTTTAATAAAATCCAAAGGATTGCTTCCAAATACTGATGGAGAAGAAGAAGAGGAATTAACAGAAGAAGAGCTTATAAGAAGAATAATTGAGTATAAGAGGTATAAAGAGATAACCTTTAAATTTCGCGAAATGTATAATGCATATGCAGAAAGAATTTTTGCAAAACCCGAAAAACTAGTACTTCCAAAGCAAACACTAGATAAAAACTATGAGAGTCAAGAAATAGTTAATTTATATCAAAATGCTATGGAAAGATTTGAATTTAAAGTTAATGTAAATGCAAAGAATATAGAGCAAATAGCAATAAAAGATACATATAGTGTAACAAGTAAAGTAAAAGAGATTTTTAGGGAACTTATAAAAAAGCCAAGAATTGTATTTAATAAAATATATACAATTTCAAAATGCAATAAAGAAGAAGTAGTAACAGCATTTACTGGTCTTCTAGAATTATCTAGAAGAAGCAAAGTAAATACAACTCAAGAAGAACTATTTCGGCGACATAATAGTTGAAAAAAGAAAAAAAGAAAATACGAATTTGGTATAAAATTACAAAAAATGGTAAAACTACAAATATACGGAAAGAGTGGAATGTATTATGAAAGTAGTTTTACTATTTTTTTGTGGTATTTTAATATTAATGGTTTGTCTTTTTATACTTGTTATATTTTCAAAAATAAGATTAAATGTAAAAAAATGTAAGATAGAAAATATTAAATGTGGTAAAAAGATAAGGGGTTTAGATAAAGAATTTGAGGTTTTTTTTGAATTTTATTTATTAGGATTTATAAAAATTTTTAATATCAAAATTACTAAAAAACTTTTAAATAAATTCAAAATAAAGCAAGATATAAAAAGTTTAGAAAAGGATGCTCAAATTGTAAAAAAAGCACATCCCATTCAGATTATTAAAAAGCTTAAATTAAAATTAGAAAGCTTAAAATTGAATTTAGATTTTGGAACAGAATCTGTAATGCTAACAGTATATTTAGTTGCCATTATAAGTAGTATAGTTCGGTATAACTGTGAGAAATGTAGACCCTAATAAAACAGAATTTAGAATAATACCATTGTATAATTTTGGAAATTCTATAAAATTTAACCTAAATTGTATAATTAGTGTAAAAATAGTACATATTATTTATGTAATATATATTTTGTTAAAAACAAGGAGGAGAAAAAATGAACGAACATCCAATAGAAGGTCTTATGATTACAGCTATGAATAGCATTCAAGATATGGTTGATGTAAATACCATAATAGGAGAGCCAATAGAGACAAGTGGCAATGTTGTAATAATTCCAATATCTAAAGTATCTTTTGGGTTTGCAGCAGGAGGTAGTGAGTTTAAGGGAGAAACAGTTAATGAATACTCAAGAAAAGATGAGGAAGAGCAGGTACAATATCGCTTACCATTTGGTGGAGGAAGTGGAGCAGGTGTAAACATTAATCCAATAGCATTTTTAGTCGTACAGTCAGGAAATGTAAAACTACTTCCAGTTAATCATTCTTCACCAGTAGATAAATTATTAGATTATATGCCAGATGCAATAGATAAGGTAAATAGCTTAATCAATAAGGGAATAGAGGCAAAAACTGAGGAAAAAACAAAAAAACAAGCACCAAGAGGAACCTTATCTAAAGAGACAATAAAAGAGGTTGCAAAAGAAGTGGCAAAAGAGACAAAGGCAGAAAAAGCAACTACTGTAAGTAAAACAAAGCCAAGAAGAGGAAGAGCAAGAAACACTGATACTTTTGAATATGAGTATAACGACATTCCAGATACAGGAGATATTATTATAAATGTGGATGACACAGAAGATTTCGACGATTAAGTGGAATAAATTAAATAACATATGAATATACTGTAATGGACAAACCAAAAATATGGAGGAACAAAAATGGTAGCAGATACTCGGATATATAAAAAAGGTAACAAAACGAGTACTTACACTGATATTTAGTTTAATACGGAATATATCTAGCTTTCAAAATGGCTGTATTTTATATGCCATTTTTGATTGCTTTTATTATTGCTCTTATGGTAGAGCCTGTTGTGAAGTGGTTTTCTAAAAAAACTAATATACAAAGGAAACCAAGTGCGATCCTTGTACTTATTATTGTTTTTGGAATTATAGTTGGGCTTTTAGCATGGGGGATAGTATCATTAATTGATGAGGGGGCAAACCTTTTAAAAATGCTAAATGATTCGGTACGGAGATGGCTACCGGATATATAATGAATTTAATTGATAAAATAAATTTTGGAGAACTTCAAATCTCTGAGGAGTTTACAAATGCTTTAAAGACTTCTGTTTCAGATTTTTTTGATCAAGCTTTAGTATGGGTTACAAATTTTCTAACATCAATGTTAAGTAAACTTTCAGAAATTACTACTGTTGGTGTGTATACAGTAGTTACAATACTTGCAACCTACTTTTTGTGTGCAGATAGGATATATATTTTAGACCAAATTGAACATCATTTTCCAAGAGAGTGGGTAAAAAAATTAAGCAAGAATATAAGAAAAATTTCGAAACTTTTGGGCGGATATTTGAAGGCACAAGTTATACTTATTGCTATTAACTTTATTTTAGTTTTGATACGGTTTATTCTTATTTGAAATGATGGGATTAAATGTGGGATATCCATTACTTATGGCTCTTTTAATAGCTTTTTCTGATGCTCTTCCGATACTTCGGTTCTGGTACTGTAATGCTTCCTTGGGCTGTAATTTGTGCAACAAGAGGGAACTTACATCTAGCTATCGCACTTGCTATTTTGTTTGTTATTATAAGCGTGGTAAGACAACTTTTAGAACCTAAGGTTGTTAGTAATCAAATAGGTATACATCCAATTTTTACTTTGGTAGCTATGTATACAGGATTTAAAGCGATTGGAATTTTTGGAATGTTAATAGGTCCAATAGTGATAATTATACTTAAGTCAATTTTTGAGACATTGATCGACAAAGGAATAGTAAAGACTATATTAGACAAGAAGTAGTTTAATTGTTTTACCAGTTGTTTTTAGATGATATATAGAAATAAATGACTTAAAAACTATTATGAATTATAGTTTTTAAGTCATTTATTCTTAAGCAAAGCGAAATAAAGCTAATTTAATATTAATTTGGCACATTTGCCTAAGAGTTTTTCTTGATTTTATAAAAGTACTTTATTTTTTTGCAAATATTAGATATAATAAAGCAAATACAAAATAAAGGAGAATTTTATGAATTTACCTAACAAACTTACATTAATTAGAATATTACTTGTTCCAGTAATGGTATTAATACCGTTTTTGGGATTAGAAGTTCAAATTTTAGGAATAAGCTTAGAATTTTGGATAATGAATTTAATCTTTGTTATCGCATCTATAACAGATAAACTAGATGGGTACATAGCTAGATCAAGAAATTTGGTTACAAATTTTGGAAAATTTTTAGACCCAATTGCTGACAAGATACTTGTACTTGCAGCAATGCTTATACTAGTTGAAAAACAAATGCTACCTGCTTGGATACCAATAATTGTTTTAACAAGAGAATTTGTTGTATCTGCATATAGATTAATTGCAGTAGAGCAAGGAGGAAAAGTAATTGCAGCATCAAATTGGGGGAAACTAAAAACTGTAACACAGATGATAGCAATATTTTTTGCATTTATAAATATAAATGGAACTAATATATTTTTTAGATTTATAGACGGAAACCTAACAGCAATAGAGCTTGTAATAAATATGATAACAAGTATAATGATGCTAATATCAGTTATTGCAACAATTTTCTCAGGTTTTGACTATATAAAAGGTGGAAAAGACTTATTTAAAGATAGATAGAAAATATGCATATGAAAAGAAGGGAGGATATATTAGTTGTTTAGACTAATATAAACTAAAAAACAATGGATAAAGAAGAAGCAAAAAAGAAAATTGCAGAGCTGAGAGAAAAAACAGAGTATTATGCAAAAAAATATTATGATGATGATAACCCAGAAATAAGCGATTTTGAATATGACATGCTTATGCTGGATTTAAGAAATTTAGAAAAACAATTTCCAGATTTAATTGATGAAAATTCGCTAACACAAAAAGTAGGAGGACATGTAAAAGAAGGATTTCAGAAGGTAGAACATGAAGTACCTCTTTTAAGCTTGCAAGATGTATTTACAATAGAAGAACTCGAGGCTTTTGATGCAAGAGTTATGAAAGAAACTGAAAAAGAAGAAATGGTCTACACAGTAGAAGGAAAAATTGATGGGTTATCTGTTTCCTTGGAATATAAAGAAGGAAAGTTTGTAAGAGGTTCAACTCGTGGAAATGGGCAGATCGGAGAAGATGTAACAGAAAACCTAAAAACAATTAAAAATATTCCTAAAAAACTAAAAGAGGAAATTAATATCACAGTTCGAGGAGAAGTCTTTATTTCAAAAGAAGATTTTGAAAAAATGAATGAAGAACAAGAAATTTTAGAAGAAAAAACGTTTGCAAATGCGAGAAATGCAGCAGCAGGCTCTTTAAGGCAATTAGATAGCAAAAAAACAGCGAAAAGACCGTTAGATATATATATATTCAATATTCAAAAATTAGAAGAAAATAAGTTTACCTCACACTATGAACAGCTACTCTACTTAGAAAAACTAGGATTTAATGTAAACCCTGTAAAAAAGAGATGCATTCGGAATAAAAGAAGCGATAAAAGAAGTTGAAAGTATAGGAGAAAGAAGAGAAAGCTTAAGCTTTGGAACAGATGGGGCAGTTGTAAAAGTAGATGATTTGAATTTAAGAGAAAATTTAGGAACAAATTTCAAAACTCCAAGATGGGCAATTGCATATAAATATCCACCAGAGAGAAAAGAAACCATTTTAAAAGATATAATATGCCAAGTCGGAAGAACTCGGAGCAATAACACCAATGGCTATACTAGAGCCAGTTAAACTTGCAGGATCAACAATTTCAAAAACAACACTTCATAACGAAGACTTTATAAAAGAAAAAGAATTAAAAATAGGTGACCATGTAATTATACAAAAAGCAGGAGATGTTATTCCAGAAGTTGTAGAAGTAGTTAAAGAAAAAAGAACAGGAAAAGAAAAAAAATTTGTAATGCCAGATACATGCCCAGTTTGCGGAGCACCAGCAGTTAGAGAAAATAACGAAGCTATAAGAAGATGTATAGGAATAGAATGCTCAGCAAGAAAATTTAGAAATATTGTTCATTTTGCATCAAAAGCCGGAATGGATATAGATGGACTTCGGATTTGCAGTAATTGAGCAATTGCTTGAAAAGGATTTACTTAAAGAAATTGCAGATATATATTATCTAAAGAAAGAAGATATAGCCGGACTTAAGAAAAATGGAGATAAATTTGCATCTAATTTAATAAATGCAATAAATGAAAGCAAAAATAATCACTTAGATAAGCTAATTTCTGCTCTTGGAATAAGGCATGTTGGTACAAAAGGGGCGAAAGCACTTGCAAAAGAATATAAAACAATTAAAAAATTAATGGAAGCAGATATAGAAAACTTAAGTCTAGTAGATGATATAGGAGAAATAACTGCAAAAAGTATATGGGAATTTTTTAAGCAAGAGCAGACAAAAGAATTAATAGAAAAACTGAAAAATGCTGGAGTAAATATGGAAAGTGACCAAGAAGAAGAAAATGACAATAGATTTAAAGGAAAGACCTTTGTATTAACAGGAACTTTAGAAAAATATACAAGAGATGAAGCCTCTAGCATAATCGAAAAATTTGGGCGGAAAAACATCTCGGATCAGTTTCAAAAAAGACCACATATGTTTTTGCAGGGGAAGATGCAGGAAGCAAGTTAATAAAAGCACAAGAACTAGGTGTAACAATAATAACAGAAAGTGAATTTGAAGAAATGATAAAACAAGAAAATTAAAGGAGAGATAATGGAAAATTACAAATTTGAAGAATTTGAAGAGATTTTAAATAGTGGATATCAAGTGTATTTTACTTATTTAACTAACAGATATTTATTATTTAAAACAACTGAAAACTGTTATACACAAAAATTAATTCATGTAGGACAAAAAAATCCACCTGCTAAAATGGCAATGGTAACAAAAAAATATCTAATGGAAATATTCCCATTTATGGAAGATATGGAATATAAGGTGCAAGAAGACCTAAATATCAACATTTAATAATGAAAATGAGTTGATATGTCAACGAAAAATTTATGTGGTTGACAAAATAAAATAGGGGAGAATAATTCCCTATTTTATTTTTGAAATTTATAACAAGACCAGATGGCGAAGTTGTAAAGGCAATAGCAAGGAAACCAAGTTTTCATACAACACATTATGAGATATCAGTCTTAATTCAAAAAAATTTCTGTTGCTGAAATACATGCAGATATTATACAGGCTATTGCACAGGAATTAAAAAAATTGTTTCCAAAAACTAAAGTTTATGGTGAAGGTATAGAGCAAGGTTATGAAGAGCCTTGTTTTTTTATTGATTATGAAAAAGAAAAAGTAAAAAAATTAATTGGCAATAGATACAATAATGAAACAAGTTTTAAAGTTCTGTATTTTCAAGATTTTAATGAAGAAGAAGCAAGATATAAAGTCTATAAAGTAAGAGATACATTGAATGAGAGGGTTGACTATATAAAATATAAGGATATGTACTTTACAATCAAAAATAAGGAAATAGAAATAAAAGACAAAGATTTACATTTTTTTTTGATATTCAATTTTTTACAAAAAAAATATTAGATGAGGATCCAACCTTTAATGATATTGAAAAAATAACAGATAAGGAGAAGAAAGAAGCCTAAAAAAGAAAAAAATGAAAAAACGAACGAAAATTTATTAAAGAGCAAGTAAAAGATATGCCTTTGAAATCTGTTGAAAAAGATATTCTACTAAGTAAATGGGGAGATTCACTTTTTAAAACAGAAAGTGAGATTAATAAAATTTTAAATAGAAAGGAGATTTTGTAAAAAAAGTAACAAAGAAAAGCGAACGCATAGCAGGAGTGGCAAAAAAGAAAGGTGCAGATGAACAATTAATACCTGTTATTGTGCTTAATTATATAGAATAGGAGGAAATAAAAATGTATTTAATAGTAAATCACAAAAGCAAACATTGTTATACACCAGAAAAAAGCTTTTACTTAAATTTTAGATATGATAATAAAGACGCAGATATTAGAAATCTAGAAACGAGAGTAGACTTAGTAGAAGATATGATAAATCATTCTTTAGAATTTTAGGAGAGAAGTTATGAACGAAAAATTAATAAATTATTTAAAAATGCAAATTGCATTAAATAAGTTAACAAAAGAGAATATGTAATTATAACAACATGTAAGTTGACATTTGAGCATATAATAAGTGTAGAAGCATTTATAGCAATAGTAAGTGCCATAATCACCTATTACTTTACAAAAGAAGAAAGCTCGAATGTGAGCGAAAATAAAATAAAAAACGAGGAGGACTAAAAACATGAAAATAGGAGTAGATGCAGGACATGGATTACATACTGCTGGGAAGAGATGTGCAAAGCAATTTGATGCAAATGAGACTAGAGAATGGGTGTTAAATAGTAGAGTGGCAACAAAAGTATGCGAAATATTAAATAGAAGTGGAGTAGAAACATTAAGACTAGATGATGTAACAGGAAATACAGACATAAATCTAAGTACAAGATGCACAAATGCAAATAATGCAAATGTAGACTTAGTTGTAAGTATACATCATAATGCAGGTGGTGGAACTGGTATAGAAACATATGTATATAATGAAACTCTCAAAAACGGAGAAACAGGAAGAATAGCAACATTAATAAATAATAAAGCAGTAGGAAAAACAGGAATGAGAAATAGAGGAGTAAAGACAAAAGATTTAGCAATGGTAAGAGATACAAAAATGCCAGCATGTTTAATAGAGTGTGGATTTATGGATAATGCAAATGATACACCGATCATATTGACAGAAGAATATGCAAATAAAGTAGCAAGTGGAATTGCAGAAGGAATATTTACATACTATAATAAAGATACCTCAGATCAAAATAATTCAAAAAAAATAGATGTAAAGTATCAAGCTTATTCAGATAAATGGTATCCAGATGTAATAAATACAACAGACCATGCAGGAACCAAAGGAAAAGCTATTTCCGGTTTTAGAGGGAATACAGTGGGAAACGAAGAAGAGGCAGGAAAGCTTATATACTGTGTAGGATTACTTAATGGCAGATGGCTAGGTGAAATTACAGATAGAGAAAAAGATAAATCTGGAGATGATTTTGCTGGAATTTTAGGAAATCCTATTGATCGTATAATGGTTAGAGCAACAAAAGGAACTGCTAGAGTAAGAGTGAGACTTTTAGGAGATAATGATTTCTTACCTTGGGTAACAGGATACAACAAGAACGATGCCGAAAATGGTTATGCTGGAATAAAAGGCAGAAAAATTGATGCAATTCAAGTAGAAATAGTGTAAATATAAAAGGGATTAATTCAAATGAAGTGCACCCCAAATGTTAGACAAAATCTAAAATTTGGAGGTGCATTTTTAATGAGTAAAAGTAAATATTCAACAGAATTTAAATTAGAAGTTGTAAAATATTACATTGATGGACATCATGGTTATAGAGAAACAGCAAGACACTTCAATTTGAAAACAGGAGATGAACTAGTAAAGAAGAGGGTTAAAAGGTATGAAGAGCATGGAATTAATGGTTTATGCAAAAATTTAAAATTTTCATATAGTGGAGATTTTAAAATAAATGTGATAGAATATATGCATGCAAACCATCTATCATTAAAACAAACAGTATTTCATTTTAATTTAGGAAATCTTAATGTAGTAGAAAAATGGGAACGCATATATTATGAGGAAGGACCTCAAGCTCTTTATGAAGAACGAAGAGGACGAAGAAAAAATATGAGTTCTAAACCAAGAAAAAAGAAGAAATAGAAAAAAGAGTAGAGCCAGCAAGTGAATATATGGATAATTTAGTTAAGGATTTAAAATAAAGGTAAAGATTGACAAATAACTAACTGCAAGTGGAGTTATTATATTTTACATAATAAGTATTCCTATGAGTTTATAAAAGAGGAATATTAGAAGGTTTTAATTATAATAGCAAAGTTGACAATGTCAACGATTTGTCAACTATACACAAGTTAAAGTAAAATATAAAAAATTAGAATAAAACAGAATATAATAAACAGTTTCTTGCAAAATACTGATATTATTAATATACAGAGATATGATAAAATATAATAAAATTAGATAAATTAAATTAACCTAATTTATGGAGGGACTTAGAATATAAATATGAAGTATAAAGATACTAAATAAATGAATTTACAAAGAATTCACAAAATAATCACTTTAAATAAAGATATAGGCGATATAATACTATAATTAGTTTTAAAACAAGGAGATGAAAAAATGTTAAAATTGCTAAAAAAACTAAACAAAAAAGAAATTACTTTTACTGTAATTTGCCTAATATTTATAATAATACAAGTATGGCTCGACTTAAAACTACCAGACTATATGACAGAAATTACAAAACTTGTTCAGACAGAAGGAAGTGAAGTAACAGATATTTTAAAACAAGGTATGTTCATGCTTGCATGTGCTGGCGGAAGCCTAATTTCTGCATTTATAGTAGGTTATTTTGCATCATATATAGCTACATCTTTTTCAAAAAAGCTAAGAAGTAATTTATTTGGAACAGTTCAAGAATTTAGTATGGAAGAGATGAATAAATTTTCAGTAAGCAGTTTAATTACAAGAACAACAAATGATGTAACACAAGTAGAAATGCTAATTGCAATGGGATTACAACTTATTGTAAAAGCACCAATAACAGCAGTTTGGGCAGTAATGAAAATATTAGATAAAAGCTTTACTTGGAGTGCAATAACTGGCGGAGCAGTTCTAATACTTATTTTAACAATAGGAATTTTAATGAAACTCGTATTACCAAACTTCAAAAAAGTACAGAAAATAATAGATAAAGTAAATAATGTAACACGTGAGAACTTAACTGGAATAAGGGTAGTTAGAGCATTTAATGGAGAAGAGTATCAGGAAAATAAATTTGAAGAACAAAATAATGATTTAACAAATTTGCAAACTTTTAACCAAAGAATGATGTCAGTGATGTCGCCAATTATGTATCTAATAATGAATGGATTAACTCTTGCAATATACTTTGCAGGAGCATATATGATAAACGAAGCAGGTCTAGCAGATAAAATAGATATATTTAGCAACATGGTAGTATTCTCCTCATATGCAATGCAAGTCATAATGTCATTTTTAATGCTTGCAATGATATTTATGATATGGCCAAGAGCATCAGTGTCAGCAAACAGAATACTTGAAGTTCTAGAGTCTAAAATATCAATAAAAGATGGAAAAATGAAAATAGATCAAACAAATGCGAAAGGAGAAATCGAATTTAAAAATGTATGTTTTAAATATCCAGATGGGCAAGACTATGTTTTGAAAGACATTTCATTTAAAGCAAATAAAGGAGAAACAATTGCAATAATTGGTTCTACCCGGTTGTCGGAAAATCCACTCTTATAAACTTAATACCAAGGTTTTTTGACGCAAGCCATGGAGAAGTATTAGTTAATGGAATTAATGTAAAAGAATATGACCAAGAATTCTTACATAACAAAATCAGTTATGTACCACAAAAAGCTGTAATGTTTAGTGATACAGTACTTGGCAATGTTTCATATGGAGAAAATCGGAAAAGAAAAAAAAGAAGAAGAAATTATAAAAGCAATAGAAGTTGCACAAGGAAAAGAATTTGTAGAAAAAATGGATAAACAGTATGAAGCACATATAGCAAGCCGGAGGAAGCAACATAAGTGGAGGGCAAAAGCAAAGACTTAGTATAGCAAGAGCAATTGCAAGAAATCCAGAAATCTATATTTTTGATGATTCTTTTTCTGCTCTAGATTATAAAACAGATAGTATACTAAGACGTGAACTAAAAAAATATACTAAAGATGCAACAAGCATAATAGTCGCACAAAGAATAGGAACAGTAATGAATGCAGACCAAATAATAGTTTTAGATTCAGGGAAATGTGTAGGCAAAGGAACTCATAAAGAACTTTTGAAAAATTGCTCTGTTTACCAAGAAATTGCATATTCTCAGCTAAGTAAGGAGGAATTAGAAAATGAGTGATACTGAAAAGAGACATGTACAAAGAAATGTAGGAGCAAATAGAGTACATGAAAAGCCTAAAAACTTTAAGAAATCAATCATTAAACTACTTCGGTTATAATAAAAATTTAAGACCTTTTTATATAATTGCAATAATACTTGGAATAAGTAGTTCTATTTGTTCTATTATTGGACCTAATAAATTAGCAGAACTTACAGATACAATAACAGAAGGAATAATTACAGGAATAGATATTGATAAAGTAATAAGTATAGCAATATTTATGGTAGGATTATACATAACAAGTGCATTATTTAGTTTTTTTACAAGTTTTATAATGGCAACAACTGCAAATAAACTTGCAAAAAAACTAAGAACAAATATATCTAAGAAAATAAACAAATTACCACTAAAATATTTTGATAAGCACTCATTTGGAGACATCTTATCGAGAGTAACAAATGATATAGACACAATAGGCATGTCGATTAGCCAAAACTTAGGGACTTTTGTCTCAGCAATAGCTCTTTTAATATCATGCATTATAATGATGTTTTATACAAACTATATACTTGCAATTACGGCAATATTATCATCAATAATAGGATTTTCTTTAATGTTTATAATACTTCGGAAAATCGCAAAAATATTTTAACTCAAAACAAATGGAACTTGGTAAATTAAATGGGCACATAGAGGAAATGTATGCAGGTTATAATGTTGTAAGGGCATATAATGGAAAGAAGAAAGCTATTCTAGAATTTGAACGTTTAAATGAAGGGCTATTTACAAGTAGCAGAAAGAGTACTTTTTTATCAGGTCTCATGCAACCAATAATGAGTTTTATTGGAAATTTTAGCTATGTTGCAGTTTGTATTGTACGGAGCAATACTTGTAAAAGAAGAAATAATCACATTTGGAATAATTGTTGCATTTATTTTGTATGCAAGACTATTTACATCGCCACTTCAGCAAATCGCACAAGGTCTAACAAACCTTCAATCAGCAGTAGCTGCAAGTGAAAGAGTATTTGAATTTTTAGAAGAAAAAGAAATGCAAGAAGAAGGAGAAAAAACAAAGACTCTAAAAAAAGAAGAAGTAAAAGGAAAAATAGAATTTGAGCATGTAAAATTTAAGTATGGGGATAGTAAAAAATTAGTGATAAAAGACTTTTCATGCAAGGCAAAGCCAGGAGAAAAAATTGCAATAGTAGGACCTACTCGGTGCTGGGAAAACAACGCTTGTAAACCTTTTAATGAGATTTTATGAAATAAATTCAGGAAAAATTACAATAGATGGAGTAGACGCGAAAGATTTAACAAGAGAAAATATACACGATTTATTTATTATGGTTTTGCAAGATACATGGTTATTTAATGGAACTATAAGAGAAAATATAGTATATAACAAAGAAAATGTATCAGATAAAGAAGTAATGGAAGCATGTAAAACGGTAGGATTAGAGTACTTTATAAAAGGATTACCAAATGGCTTAGATACAAATTTAAATGACACAGAAAGCATATCAGCAGGGCAAAAACAGCTTTTAACAATTGCAAGGCGGTATGATAGCAAATTCACCATTTTTGATATTAGATGAAGCAACAAGCAATGTAGACACAAGAACAGAAGAACTAGTTCAACAAGCAATGGATAAATTAACAAAAGGAAGAACATCATTTATAATAGCACACAGATTATCAACAATAAAAAATGCAGACCTAATCTTAGTAATGAATGAAGGAGATATAATAGAGCAAGGAACACATGAAGAATTACTAAAAAAACAAGGATTCTATGCAAACTTATACAATAGCCAGTTTGATAGTATAATAAGTGAGGAAGAATAGAATAAAATAAAAAAACTCCTAAAATTAAAAGGAGTTTTTTTGTAGCATTGACAAATACTAGGAGTAAGATATAAAATAACTTAAAGAAAGGATGGGTTTATGCAAAAAGTGAAATTTAGCATACAGGGAATGACCTGTAGTAGTTGTCAAGCTCATGTAGAAAAAACGGTTTCAAAACTGCAAGGAATAAAAAATGTAAATGTAAATTTATTATCAAATACAATGAGTGTAGAATATGACGAAGACATAATAAACAATGAGAAAATCATAAAAGCTGTAGTAGATGCAGGATATGGTGCAAATATTTATGAAGAAAAAAATGAGAACAAAAAGACAAAAGAAGAAAACAACAGCAAAACGAAAGATAATATAAAAGAAATGAAACAAAGACTTATTATCTCAGTTTGTTTCTTAATACCACTTATGTATATAGCAATGTATCATATGTTACCACATTTAAGTGTTATGGATAAAATATTTCATGGACCGGAAAACCGGAATAACCTTCTCATTTACTCAAATATTATTACTTATTCCAATAGTATTTGTAAACAGAAAATATTTTTCTGTGCGGATTTAAAAGGTTATTTAAACTTTCACCTAATATGGACACACTAATTGCTATTCGGCTCAAGTGCAGCAATAGCTTATGGAATATTTGCAATATATATGATAGGTTATGGACTAGGGTATAATAAAATAGAAATTGTAGAAAAGTATTCAAGAGATATATATTTTGAATCAGCAGGAACAATACTTACACTAATTACTCTTCGGAAAATATTTAGAGACAAGATCAAAAGGAAAAACAAGTGATGCAATAAGCAAATTAGTAAATTTAGCTCCAAAAACAGCTATAGTTCTAAGAAATGAACAAGAAGTAGAAATAGAAGTAGAAAAGATACTGGTAGAGGATATAGTCTTAATAAAGCCAGGTGGGAGCATTCCAGTAGATGGAGTCATAATTCAAGGGTATTCAGCAGTTGATCAATCTAGTATTACAGGAGAAAGTATACCAGTGCCAAAAGAAATTGGAGATGAAGTAATTTCAGGTACAATTAATAAAAATGGATATTTAGAAATAAAGGCAACAAAGGTAGGAGAAAATACAACACTTTCACAAATTATAAAACTAGTGGAAGAAGCGGGAAGCTCAAAAGCACCTATTGCAAAAATTGCAGACAAAGTAAGTGGAATATTTGTACCTGTAGTAATAGCAATATCAGTTATAACAAGCATAATTTGGCTAATCCTAGGGCAAAGCTTTGAATTTGCACTAACAACAGGAATTGCAGTACTTGTAATATCATGCCCCTGTGCCTTAGGTCTTGCAACACCTGTTGCAATTATGGTAGGAACAGGAAAAGGTGCAGAAAACCGGAATCTTAATAAAATCAGCAGAGAGCTTAGAATTATTGCATATAGTAAATACTGTAGTTTTAGATAAAACAGGAACAATTACAGAAGGAAAACCAAGAGTAACAGATATTATAACCAAAATGGAAGAAAAAGAATTTTTAAAAATTGCAGGAAGTTTAGAAAAAAATAGTGAACATCCACTAGCAGAAGCAATACTAGAAAAAGTTAAAGAAGAAAAGATAGAACTTAAAGAAATAGAAGAATTTAATTCAATTTCAGGAAGAGGAGTAAAAGGAAAAATAAAAGGAGAATACTATTTTGGTGGAAACTTAGCATTAATGAAGGAAAATAATATTTATACAGAAAGTATAAATGCTGAAGATATGTTAAATATGGGAAAAACAGTATTGTATTTTGCAGATCAAAATAGTATAATCGGAATAATAGCAGTAGAAGATACAATAAAAGAAACAAGTTATCAAGGAATTAAAGAACTAAAAAAGAAAAATATAGATATAGTTATGATAACAGGAGATAATAAGGTTGTTGCAGAAAAAATAGCTAGAAGAATTGGAATAGAAAAAGTAATTTCAGAAGTATTACCACAAGACAAAGAAAAAGAAGTTACAAAACTACAAAGCCAAAATAAAAAAGTAGCATTTGTAGGAGATGGAATTAATGATAGTCCAGCACTTGTCAAAGCAGACGTAGGAATTCGGTATAGGCTCAGGAACAGATATAGCAATAGAATCAGCAGACATAGTATTAATGAGAAACAGCCTACTAGATGTGGCAAAAGCGATAGATTTAAGCAAAGCTGTAATTAGGAATATAAAAATGAACCTATTTTGGGCATTTTTCTATAATGCAATTGGAATACCAGTTGCAGCTGGTGTATTTTATTTAAGTCTAGGAATAAAACTAAATCCAATGATAGGGGCTGCTGCTATGAGTCTTAGTTCAGTATGTGTTGTAACAAATGCATTAAGACTAAAAAAATTTAAAATAAATTATGAAAGAAAGGAAGACGTGAAAATGGGCGAAAATGTAAAATTAATCACCATAGAGGGTATGAGCTGTAATCATTGTAAAATGACTGTAGAAAAGGCTTTAAATTCGTTAGAAGGGGTAACAGAGGTAGAAGTAAGTCTAGAAAATAAAAGTGCAACAATCAAAACAAATAAACAAGTAGAAAACACAAAAATAAGAGAAGTAATAATAGATGCAGGATTTAATGTAATAGACATAAAATAAGAAACATACGCTGAGGAAATCTAAACTTGGCGTATAATTTATGTTTTATCTAATATGATTATAAAAAGCAAAACTTAACAAATTGACATTTAGTCAAAAATAAACTGATTTATGAAATAGAAAGGAATTAAACTTTGGGAATTTTAGAAATTATATTAATAGGTATAGGACTTGCAATGGATGCTTTTGCAGTATCTATTTGTAAAGGCTTATCAATGAAAAAACTAAGCATAAAAAAGGGATTAATTATAGCACTATATTTTGGAGTTTTCCAAGGGCTAATGCCACTAATAGGTTTTTTTCTAGGAAAAGGATTTGAAAATTTTGTAGTATCAATAGATCATTGGATAGCATTTATACTACTATCATTAATAGGAATAAACATGATAAAAGAAGCGATAAAAGAAGAAGAAAAACAAGATGATAATGTAAGCTTTAAAACAATGATAATACTTGCAGTAGCGACAAGCATAGATGCACTGGCTTGCCGGAATAACATTTGCCTTTTTAAATGTAAATATAATTACAGCAGTAATTGTAATAGGAGGAGTAACATTTGCAATATCAACCTTGGGAGTAATAATAGGAAACAAATTTGGAGACAAATTCGAAAAAAAAGCAAAAATCTTAGGAGGTATAATTCTAATAACATTAGGACTAAAAATCCTAATAGAGCATCTATTTTTTTAAAATAAGCAGAAAAATAACATAACTATTTGTTTAAAACTTTATTTTATTACAAGAACTTAGTAGTTATAAACATATAGACCTTTTCACAGCAAAGGGTTGAAAAAGCAATTTTAAAATATTATAATAGTATATACAGTAGCTAAATATGAGTATATTTGAGAAAACGTAGAGATGGATAATTTACTATATGAAAAATTACAGGAAATAGTAAATGAGTAGGATACAAATATAATACACACATAAATGATAATATTAAAAGGAGGCAAAACAAATGGGATTAAAACTAGAAAACGTGAAAAAAAAATATGGCGAAAAAACAGTTGTAGAAAGCGTTACACTAAATTTAGACAAACCACGGCGTATTTGGGCTCTTGGGCACAAATGGAGCACGGAAAAACAACAACAATAAGAATGATACTAGGAATACTAAAAAAAGATGAAGGAGAAATTTCTTGGAATGGAAAAACAGTAAGCCGTGAAAATGTAAATTTTGGCTATTTACCAGAAGAAAGAGGAATTTATCCAAAAACAAAAATATATGATCAGCTTATATATTTTGCAAAACTAAAAGGAATGAAAAAAGAAGAAGCAGACAAAGAAATAAAGAAATGGGCAGAAAAATTAAAAGTAGAAGAATACTTGCAAATGCCAGCAGAAAAGCTTTCAAAAGGAAATCAGCAAAAAGTACAATTTATAACAGCAATTCTGCATGAACCAGAATTAATAGTTTTAGATGAACCATTTAGTGGACTAGACCCAGTAAACACAGAAAACTTAAAAGAAGTAATTCTAGAACTTGTAAAATCAGGAAAATATATCATAATGTCAAGTCACCAAATGAGCTCTATTGAAGAATTTTGCACAGAAGTGTTAATATTAAATAGAGGAAAAACAGTATTAAAAGGAAATCTAAAAGAAATAAAAAATAGCTATCCAGCAAATAGAATAGACTTAAGCACACAAGAAAATGCAGAAAACTGCATAAAGGAATTAGGACTAGAAATAAAAAATAGCAAAAATAATGAATATGAAATAAAAATAAACAACGAAGAAGAGGGGCACAAACTATTTAATCTACTTGCAGAAAAACACATAAAAGTATTAAAATTTGAAATAAAAAAACCATCATTAAATGATATTTTTATAGAAAAGGTAGGTGAGTAGATATGCAAGGACTAAAAACAGTTGCAAGTTTTACAATAAAAGACATGGTAAAACGTAAATCATTTATAGTTTCAAATATTATAATATTACTATTAATTGTTGCAGCATTTAATGTACCAAACATAATAAATATGATAAAAGGTGAAGATGCAGTAAGTGAGGAAGGCACAAAAATACTAGTTGTAGATAGTGAAAATATTTTTGAAGGAACCTTAAATTTAGTAAACAATATGGAACTTGGATATAATGCAGAAATCACAGAAGAAAATATGACCTTTGATCAAATAAAAGAAAAAATAAATAATGAAGAATGTGAAGAAGCACTTGTTATAACCAATGAAAATGGAAAAGTCAAAATGAAATATATAGTTGAAAATCTACTCTATATAAATGAAATGCCAGAAAAATTAGTAAGTGCATTATCTACAATATACACAAACTTGCAAATTTCAAAATTAAACTTAAACGAAGATCAAATAAAAAGCTTAACACCGAATTTTGAATTTGAACTTTCTCAAACAGAAGAAAAGGAAGTAGAAGGAAACCCAGTAGTAATGATGCTACTATCTTTGGTATTATTTTATGCAATATATTTCTGTGCATACCAAGTATCAAGCTCAATTACAACAGAAAAAACATCAAAAATAATCGAGACTCTTGTAACATCAACAAAACCATCTACAATAGTTTTAGGAAAAACAATAGGAGTTGGAATTGTGGGACTACTTCAAATTGCTGCAATGATTATAACAGCAGTAATTTGTAACAGTGTATTTTTAAATGAAGGAATGCTAGGAGAAATAGTAAACTTAAAAAATATAACACCATTTTTAGGAATTATAACACTTATATATTTCTTACTTGGATATACAGTATTTGCACTATTCTATGCATTAACAGGTTCTACAGTAAGTAAACCAGAAGATATACAATCTGCAAATGGACCAGTTGCAATACTTGCAGTAGCTGGATTTTATCTTGCATATTTTACAATGATGAACCCAACAAGTGAACTTAATGCATTTGCAGCAATATTTCCACTTTCATCACCATTTTGCATGCCACTTAGAGTAATGATGGGAATAGCAGGAACATGGGATATAGTGATTTCAATTGTAGTGCTAATCATAACAATATTTGCTATATCAAAAGTATCAATAAAAATTTACTCAAATGCAATATTAAATTATGGAACAAAAGCAAGTTTTAAAGATATTTTAACAATGTATAAAAATAAATAAAAAACTCTACTTTTTATAAAAAATAAAGAGCCAAAGGAGTTTTGCAGAAGATTATCAACATAGCTCTAAAGTTGTAAATTTATAACCTAAAAAAGTGTATTAGTTTTTCTAATATACTTTTTTAATATAGCTCTTGACAAATACAAACAATTGTTTTAAAATGATATTGGTGATAATATATGGAAAGACAAATATTACATATAGATGTAAATAATGCTTTTCTTAGCTGGGCAGCAGTTGAAAGGTTAAAAAATGGAGAAACCATAGACATAAGAGAAATCCCAGCAGTAATTGGTGGAGATGAAACAAGAAGAGCAGGTATAGTTCTTGCAAAAAGCATGCTTGCAAAAAAATATGGTATAAAAACAGCAGAAACAATATATTCAGCAAAGAAAAAATGTCCCAATTTGCAAGTTTTTCCATCATGTGAGTATAAAATATATAAAGAATATTCAAATAAACTATACAATGTGCTTTTAGAATATACAGACAAAATCGAAAGATTTAGCATAGATGAATGTTTTATGGATATGACAGATTATTTAATGAAAGATTCTCTTCTAAATAAGGCGTATGAAATAAGCAAAAGAGTAAAAAAAGAGTTAGGATTTACTGTAAATATAGGAGTAGCACACAATAAAATGCTTGCAAAAATGGCATCAGATTTTGAAAAACCAGATAAGGTGCATACTCTTTTTGAAAATGAAATAGAAAAGAAAATGTGGCGGTCTTCCAGTAGGAGAGCTATTTATGCTTGGCAAAAAAACAGTACCAAAATTAGAGGCTATGCACATATATAAAATAGGAGACTTGGCAAGATCAGATAAAACTGGGATAATGAAAAAATTTGGCAAACATGGGCTAATGATGTGGGAATACGCAAATGGTATAGATAATTCAGAAATTGTATGTATAAGAGAAAAGCCAAAAAGTATAGGAAATTCAATAACTCTTCCCTATGATATAAGAGAAAAAGATAAATTAGAAGAAATAGTTTTAGCTTTAACTGAGCAGGTTGCATATAGACTCAGAAAACAGGAAATGCTTGCAAATGTTGTGAATGTGCAACTTAGAACAAAAGATTTTAAAGATGTATCACATCAAAGAAGATTAGATACATCGGTTTCAAATACAAAAGAAATATATAATTCTGCAAGAAAGCTTTTAGAAGAGCTTTTTGTACAAGGAATGGCAATAAGGCTAGTTGGAGTAACTGTAAGTGATTTAATTGAAAAAGGAAAGAAACAGATTTCACTTTTTGATAATGAGAATAATGACAAACAAGATAGTCTGGATTCTATTATTGATAAACTCAAGGAGAAATATGGTTATGATGCAGTAACTCGTGCAGGGAAGCTTAATGCAGGCGATGTGGTACATATAAGGAAGTAAGAAAAAATTGTTTTACTAGACTTTTTTTGTAGGTTATGATAGAATAAAATCGAAATACGAAAGTAAAAAATAAGGAAAATGTAGTATGAAGAAAAAAAGTAAGAAGCATAAGAAAATTGTAATTAAAAAAATGAGGGTTATAGCATTTTTAACAATTATAATTACTGCAATAATACTTATTTCTATTAATATCCAAGAAAAACAAAGACAATCTAAGGCAATGGATACAGTCAATACATATATATCATATATAAACGAATCAAAATATGATGAAATGTATAAAATGCTAGCTACTACCTCAAAAAACAATATTGAAGAAGAAAAATTTATAGAAAGAAATCAAAAAATATATGAACAGCTAGAAGTTAGTGATGTTAAGGTAAGTAATATGAATGAAGAAGATGAGAATCGGTAAGGTTAAAATTGCTTACACTATTAGCATGGAAACACTAGCTGGTAGTTTGACGTTTGCAAATACTATAAGACTTACCCAAGAGGAGGGGGATTATAAAGTTATTTGGACATCAAATGTAATATTTCCAGGGCTTGCTGAAACAGATAGTATAAGAATAGATACAGTTGAAACTACAAGAGGCAGTATATATGATAGAAATGGCAAACTACTTGCAGGAGAAGGTAAAACTTCAAATGTAGGGTTTGTGCCAGGAAAAATGAATAAAAATCCAGAAGCGGATATAAAAAGAGTGGCTGAGCTTCTTAAAGTTTCAGAGAATAGAATAAGAGATCTTTTAAGTGCTTCATATGTAAAAGAAGATACATTTGTACAAATTGCAAATGTGCTAGAAAGTGATAAGGAAACAGAGAAGGAGCTTATGAAAATAGCTGGGATAAAGATAAAAAGTTCAGCAGGAAGAGTATATCCATATCCAGAAGAGATAAGTCACTTAATAGGTTATGTTGCAACTTTAACAGAAGAAGAAATAGAGCAAAACAGAGGAAAAGGCTATAATCAAAGTAGCGTGATGGGAAAAGCAGGATTAGAAAAGGCATATGAAGAAAAACTAAAGGGAATAAATGGTTATGATGTATATATAGTAGATGCAAAGGGCAAAAAGAAAAAGACTATAATTACAAGAGCTTCAAGAAAAGGAGAAGATGTAAAACTTACTATAGACATAAATGTTCAAAAATATGTATATCAGCAATTTAAAAATGATGAATCTGCAACAATTGTTATGAATCCTAAAACAGGAGAAATACTTGCCATGTGTAGTACACCAACCTATGATCCTAATAACTTTGTTCTGGGAATGACAAATGAAAAATGGCAGTCAATTACAAGCGATCAAAGAGAGCCTTTATATAATAGATGTTTAGGAACATGGGTCCCAGGTTCTTCATTTAAGCCAATAGTTGGAGGAATTGCACTTACAACCAATTCAGTGACAGCTGATGAAGATTTTGGAGCAAGTGGAAAGAGATGGCAAAAAGACACAACATGGGGAACATATAATGTAACAACTGTAAAAGTATATAATGGACCTGCAAATATGAGAAATAGTCTTGTTTATTCAGATAACATATATTTTGCAAAGCTTGCACTTAAAATTGGGAAAGATACTTTAAGTAAAGAGCTAAATAGATTAGGATTTAATAAACAGCTTGACTTTGCACAGCCACTTACATCTTCAAAATTCTCAGAGGGAGAAACTTTTGAAAGTGAGGTTCAGCTTGCAGACACAGGATATGGTCAAGGAAAAGTTTTAATAAATCCAGTTCATATGGCATCAATTTATACAGCTTTTGTAAATGATGGAAATATGTTAAAGCCATATATAGAGTATAAAGAAGATACATCAAACCCAGAAATTTATGTAGAAAATGCATTCACAAAAGAAGCCGCAGATACAATAAAAGAAGATATGATCCAAGTAATAGAAGACGAAGGCGGAACTGCTCATAATGCAAAAATTAATGGAGTGATGTTAGCTGGAAAAACAGGAACAGCTGAAATAAAAAAAACACAAGAAGACACAGAAGGAACAGAAATAGGCTGGTTTAATGCGTTTGTTGCAGATGAAAATTACAATAAGCAAATACTTATTGTATCTATGGTAGAAGATATAAAAGACAAAACAGAGACAAGATATGTAACCTCAAGAGTTAAAGCAATTCTGCAAAGAATACTTTAAAAGTGGATTTTACTTTTACAATCTACTTCTATTAAAAAAACGAAAAAGATAGAAAAAAGGGGTTGACTTTTTGATTTTGTTTGGTTATAATATTATAACCTTAAAGAGCAAGTTTAAGATTGCTTATGTGCTTATAAAAGAAGCCACTAAATGGAAGCCGTATATTCCTAAGGAGGCTTTTTAAATTGCTCTAAAAAGGTAAATACATGAAGAAAAAGGAGGAGAAAACATGATAAAAAAACTTGCAAGTTATTTAGGAGAATATAAAAAAGAAACAATACTTGCACCAATCTTTGTAACAGTTGAAAGTATTATGGAAGTTGCAATTCCATTTTTAATGGCATATCTAATTGATAATGGAATAAACAAAAATGATATAAATGAGATATACAAAATAGGAATAATACTTATTATATGTGGGGTAATTGCCTTAGTTTTTGGTATTTTATCTGGCAGATATTCAGCAAAAGCAGGAGCTGGTTTTGCAAGAAACTTAAGAAAAGCAATTTTTTATAATGTACAGAATTTTTCATTTTCAAATATTGATAAATTTAGCACAGCAAGTATAATTACAAGACAAACAACAGATATAACATATGTGCAAATGGCTTTTCAAATGATTATACGTATTGCTGTTAAAATGCCAGTTATGTTAGTTTTTGCACTAATTATGTCTTTTGCAATAAACAAAGAATTATCATTAGTCTTTTTAGTTATGGTACCATTTTTAGGGGGTGGACTATATTTTATTATAAAAAGAGCACACCCAATTTTTGAAAAAACATTTGAAATGTATGATAATCTAAATGCCACTGTACAAGAAAATGTCAGAGGTATTAGAGTTGTAAAATCATATGTAATAGAAGATAAAGAAACTGAAAAATTTAAAAATGCATCAAAAAATATATATGATAATTTTATGAAAGCTGAAAAACTTGTTGCATTAAATCAACCATTAATGCAATTTTGTATAAATTTTGTTATTGTGCTTATAGCATGGTTTGGTGGAAAATACATAATAAGTACTACTCTTACAACAGGAGAACTAACAAGTTTAATTTCATATGCAATGCAGATACTTACAGCACTTATGATGCTATCTATGGTATTAGTTATGATATTAATTTCAAGAGCATCAGCTGAGAGGATAGTAGAAATTTTAGATGAAGAAAGTGATATAAAAAATAAAGAAAATCCTGTAATGAATGTAAAAGACGGAAGTATTACATTTGAAAATGTAAGTTTTAGCTATGTAAAAAATAAAGATAAAACTTGTCTAAAAGACATAAATGTAGAGATAAAATCAGGAGAAACAGTTGGAATAATAGGAGGAACAGGAAGCTCAAAAACTACATTTGTATCACTTATTCCAAGGTTATTTGATGCAACTGTTGGAAAAGTTAAAATAGGTGGAATAGATGTAAAAGACTATGATTTAAAAATACTTAGAGATCAAGTTGCAATGGTACTTCAAAAAAATGAGCTATTTTCAGGAACAATAAAAGAAAATTTACGTTGGGGAGATGAAAATGCTAGTGATGAAGAACTCATCAAAGCATGTAAACAAGCTCAGGCACATGAATTTATAGAAAGCTTTGAAAAAGGATATGATACATATATAGAGCAAGGGCGGAACCAATGTTTCAGGAGGACAAAAGCAAAGGCTTTGTATTGCAAGAGCACTTTTAAAGAAGCCTAAAATATTAATACTAGATGATTCAACCTCAGCAGTTGATACAAAAACAGATAGCTTAATTAGAAAAGCATTTAAAGAAGAAATACCAAATACAACAAAAATAATAATTGCACAAAGAGTATCATCAGTTCAAGAAGCAGATAAAATAATTGTACTAGAGGGAGGTAAAATAAATGGAATTGGAACACATGATGAATTGCTAAAAAATAATGAAATCTACAAAGAAGTACATACTTCTCAAATGAAAGGAAATGAAGAACAAAGTGCTTAGGATAGAAAATATAAGGAAAAGACAGGAGGGAAATAATGAAAGATAATGTAGCAAAATTTGATTTAAAAACAATAAAGAGACTGTTTGGATATATAACTAAAAATAATAAACTAAGACTTACTATTGTTTTAATTACTATAATAATAAATACAATTTCAGTAGTTGCAGGTTCATTGTATTTAACAGTTTTAATAGACAATTACATAGTACCATTAATAGGAGCCCAAAATCCAGATTATAGCTCTTTAATATATCCAATATTAGTTATGATAGGAATCTATGCAATTCGGAATTGTAACTATATTTATTTCAACAAGGGCAATGGTAAAAGTAAGTGAAGGTGCACAAAAAGTAATACGTGATGAGATGTTTACAAAAATGCAAAACTTGCCAATAAAGTATTTTGACACACATACACATGGAGATATAATGAGCCATTATACAAATGATGCAGATACATTAAATCAAATGATATCTCAAAGTTTACCACAAGTTGTAGCCTCAATGATTACAATTATTGCAGTGTTTTTTGCAATGATTACATCAAACTGGTGCTTAACTTTAGTTGTACTATTTACACTTGTGATAATGCTTGTATCCACAAGAATTGTTGCAGGGAAAAGTGCTAAATATTTTGTGGGGCAGCAGATGGCAGTTGGAGAAGTAAACCGGTTATATAGAAGAAATGATAAATGGGCAAAAAGTTGTAAAAGTGTTTTGTCATGAAGAAAAAGCTAAAGAAGCATTTGACAAAATTAATGATAAACTTTTAGATGAATCATACAAAGCAAATAAGTTTGCAAATATATTAATGCCAGTATTAGTAGCACTTGGCAATTTACAATATGTGTTAGTTGCAATAGTTCGGAGGAATACTTATGACTATAGGTTTTACAAATATCTCAATAGGGCTTATAGTTTCATTCTTGCAACTTAGTAAAATATTTTCAAGACCAATAGGTCAAATATCTCAGCAATTGAATTATGTTGTAATGGCACTTGCAGGGGCAAATAGAATATTTACACTAATGGATGAAGAAAAAGAGGTAGATGACCGGATATGTAACACTTGTTAATGCGAAATATGTAGATGGTAAACTCACAGAAACAGAAGAAAGAACAAATATCTGGGCATGGAAATATCCACATCATGATGGAAGACTAGAATATATTGAGGTAAAAGGACATATAGAGTTATTTGATGTAGACTTTGGTTATGAAAAAAACAAACTAGTGCTTCATAATGTTAGTGTATATGCAAAACCAGGTCAAAAGATAGCGTTTGTCGGAGCAACAGGAGCTGGAAAAACTACAATTACTAATCTTTTAAATCGCTTCTATGATATAGAAGACCGGAAAAATTAAATATGATGGAATAAACATAAACAAAATAAAAAAGGATGACCTAAGGCGTTCACTTGGAATGGTGCTTCAAGATACAAATCTTTTCACAGGAACAATAAAAGATAACATCAAATATGGAAAATTTGATGCAACAGATGAAGAGGTTATAAATGCTGCAAAACTTGCAAATGCACATGAATTTATAACAAGACTTCCAAATGGATATGATACATTTTTAAGTGGAGATGGAGCAAGCTTGTCTCAAGGTCAAAGGCAGCTTTTATCAATTGCAAGAGCCGCAATAAACGATCCACCTGTTATGATACTAGATGAAGCAACATCAAGCATAGACACAAGAACAGAAAAAATAGTACAAGACCGGAATGGATAAGCTAATGGAAGGAAGAACAGTTTTCGTAATAGCACACAGACTTTCAACTGTTAGAAACTCAAAAGCAATTATAGTATTAGACCATGGAAGAATTATAGAAAGAGGAGAGCATGAGGAATTAATTGCACAAAAAGGAACATATTATAAACTTTATACTGGTGCCTTTGAATTAGAGTAAAAATATAGATTAGCTTTTCTTTACAAGTGATATTAAGTATGATATAATACTCTCATGCTTAAGTAGTAAATGTAAATATTATTCTGCTAAAGTTTATTAACTAGTAGAAGAGTAAAAAATCTTCTTACTTAGTTTTTACATAAATGTCATAAACAACCAAAGAGTAAAGGAGAAAAGCAATGAAGAAAATAAAGCTCTATGTACAAGCAGGCTTAGTGACAATATTTTTAATATTGTATGTGTACTTGCTGAATTCACAGGAACTGGCAATGAAGGCACTGCAAGCATTTGTATCAGGTATCATTACTGTATTTATCTTTGTGAAACTTATACCATCCTTGAATAAGGATTATCGTAATGGATATATACCATATAAACTTTATAACCATTGTAAAATAGTACTTGCTATAATGGGAATTATGGCTGCTATAGGTACAGTACTGATACTTATTGTGATACCAAGTAGGATGGGATAGAGCAGCTAAAAAGATGAGGAGCTTAAAGTTTTAAGCCCCCCATCTTTTTCTTTAGCAACAACCATTTGAATATTTTTGCTTAGCCTGATCAATTTTAGCTTGTTCTGCTTCGCAAGTTTTATACCAACCTTTTTCAGACATAAGGTTATAAAGTTTGTTTTGAATATCAAGAGAAGTATTTAATGCATCTTTAAATGCAGTGTGTACTTCTGCTGTCGTAGACTCAAGTGTTCCATGCATATATAAATCGCAAACGCCTTTTATAAGTAATAATTCATTTTCCATTAAATCTCTATCTTCCATGATTTTAACCTCCTATAATAAATTTAAAAATTTGTTATACAAAGCTGTATGTGTATTTTCAAGTTCTGCAATATAACTTGAAAGTGTCATATCTTGAAGCTGAGTAGAAGTCTTTTTACTACAAGATTTCATAAATTTTTCATGACCTAGAGCATCTTCTACATATGATAATTCTTTACTTGTCATAATATCACCACCTATGTTTAATTATTGCCATTATATGGATTTTTATGCAATTTTTTAATAATAACTTTATAGTTAAATATGAATATTTGATGAATTATATTGACAAGATATTAAATATATGATAATCTAGTATTCGATACTAGATTAAACGGAGGTAAAGATGAAAAATAGACAAAAAGAAACATTTTTTGAATATCCTGTGTTTGATAATATAAAAGAAATTATATATTTTTCAGTAAAAAAATATCCAAAAAACATAGCTTTTAAAGTAAAAGAAAAAAATGAAAATGAAATAAAATATATAGATATAACATACAAAGAATTTCTAGAAGAAGTGAACAATTTAGGAACTGGTCTATTCTCAAAGGGTCTTGAAGGTAAAAAAATTGCAATTTTATCAAAAAATAGATATGAATGGGTTTTAAGCTATGTATCAATTCTACTTGGTGGAATGATAGCAGTTCCACTTGATAAAGGTTTAACAGATATAGAAATAGAAAATTCACTTTTAAGAGGTAAAGTGGATGCTGTAATCTATGAAGAGAAATATCAAAATATTATAGAAAATATAAAAAAGAACGGTAAATCTAGCATTAAAGAATACATCTGTATGGAAAGAATTGATAATGCAAAGTATTTAAAAGATATACTAGAAGAAGGAAAAGAAAAAAGAGCAAATGGAGACAAAACATATATAGAAAAAGAAATAGACTCAAAAGCAATTGCAAGCTTAGTTTTCACATCTGGAACAACATCAAAATCAAAAATAGTTATGCTTTCACAATATAATATTGCAAGAAATATATCAGATATGCAACTTGTAGAAAATTTTAGAAGTGATGATGTAAATCTTGCCTTTTTGCCATATCATCACACATTTGGATCAACGGGTCAGCTTATTATGTTGAGCTCAGGCATAACAACAGCATTTCCAGATGGGCTTAGATATATTGCTCAAAACCTTAGAGAATACCATATTACATTCTTTGTAGGAGTTCCAATTCTTATAGAAAAAATATATGAAAAAATAGAAGAAGAAATTGCAAAACAAAAGAAAACTACATTAATTAAGATAGCAAAAGTATTTACTAATTTACTTTTAAAATGTGGTATAGATGTAAGAAGAAAAGTTTATAAACAAATAATAGATGGCTTAGGAGGACTAAGATTTGTAATAAGTGGAGCAGCAAGTTTAGACAAAAAAGTAGAAAAAGGACTAAATGATCTTGGTATATTAACAGTACAAGGATATGGATTAACAGAAACAGCACCAGTTCTTTGTGCAGAGAACTATAAGTATAGAAAATATGGTTCTGTAGGACTTCCTATGCCAAATGTAGAAATGAAAGTATTAAATCCAAATAATGAAGGAATCGGAGAATTAATTGCAAAAGCTCCAAATCTTATGATGGGATACTATGAAGATGAAGAAGCAACAAAAGAAGTAATAAAAGACCGGTTGGTTTTATACAGGGGACTATGGGTATATTGATAAAAAAGGATATGTGTATATAACAGGAAGGAAGAAAAATCTAATTGTATTAAAAAATGGAAAAAAGATTTTTCCAGAAGAAATAGAGGAAAATATAAACAAAATAGACCTAGTAGAAGATTGCTTTGTATTTGGTCTTCCAAAAGAAGATGATTTAGTATTATCAGTTAAGATCAAATATGATGAAGAAGTAATCAAAAAGAAATATGCAGGGTTAAATATGGAAGAAATAAAAAAAGCAATCTGGGAGAAAGTAAAAGAAACAAATAAATTAGTACCAAAATATAAATATATCAAAAATATGATACTAACAAACATGGAATTTGCAAAAACAACAACAAACAAAACAAAAAGATATGAAGAAATGCAAAAAATGCACTTAAATTAAAAGTAATTTAACAAAAAGATTAATATATAGAAGAAAAAACATAGGCTAGCATGTGCTAAATATAAATAGTTAGTATAAATAATTAGGGTTTTCATAAAGAAAACTCTTTTTTTTAGCTGCTTTTTGTTGTGTTTAAGAGATTAGAGTAAATAGAAGAAATATCCATAAGTTTATGATACTTGTCTTTTTACAAAATTTGTGCTAAAATAATAAAGAAATTAAAGATAAAAGGAGAAAAAGTCAAGATGAATGTGTTTTTAACACTCGCATTTTTATTTTTTATAGGCAGCATTATAGGTTGGGTTTTAGAATTATTTTTTAGAAGAATTATATCAAGGGGAGAATGGATAAACCCAGGATTTTTAGTAGGTCCATATTTACCATTATATGGATTTAGTCTATGTATATTTTATCTACTTGCACAAATTCAGTTAAATAGTATATTAGTTATTTTAATTATGACAATTTCAGTAACAATGATTGAATATATAGCAGGTTTAATATTTATAAAAGGCATGGGAGTAAAACTTTGGGATTATTCAAATAATTTTGGGAATGTAGATGGATTAATTTGCCCACTATATACTTTGCTTTGGGGAATTTTAGGAACAGTATATTATTTTCTAATAAATCCATATATAATAGAATCTTTATCATGGCTAGAAGACAACTTAGCCTTTAGCTTTTTTATAGGTTTTTTCTTCGGAATAATAATAATCGATACAATATATAGTACAAACTTAATTGTAAAAGTAAGAAAATTTGCAAGAGAAAAAGGATTAATTGTAAAATATGAAGAATTAAAAGCAAGTATAGTAGAACAAGCTGTTAAAAATAAAGAGAAATATTCATTTATATTTGCAATTACTAATAACGTAAAAGAAGTTGAAAAACACTTAAATGACTACATGAAAGAGCAAATAAAGCGTACAGATAAAATAAAAAGAACAATAAATATATTTATGAGAGATAAAGTAAAATTAAAGATAAAAGGGGAAAAAGAAAAAAATGAAGGCAGTAGTACAAAGAGTGAGTAGAGCAAGTGTAAAAGTAGAAGATAAAATTGTACGGAAAAATTAAAAATGGACTTTTAATTCTTCTTGGAGTAACTCATGAAGATACTGAAAAAAATGCAGTCGAGTTAGTAAAAAAAGTGCTAAATTTAAGAATATTTAAAGATGAAAATGACAAAATGAATTTATCTGTAAAAGATATAAAAGGAGAAATATTAGTTGTATCACAGTTTACTATTTATGCAGACACAACATCTCGGAAACAGACCAAGTTTTACAAATGCAGCAAAACCAGAAGAAGCAAACAAACTCTATGAATTTTTTATGGAAGAATGTAGAAAACAGGGAATAAATGTACAAAGTGGAAAATTTGGAGCACATATGGAAGTCGAACTTTTAAATGATGGACCTGTTACAATAATTTTAGAAAAATAAAGTAAGAGTACGTGAATTTAAGCAGAACTTAATTTTCACATGCTCTTACTTTTTCATTAAGGCTAACAGCCAAATTGATGTTTTGCAAAGGTTATTTGTTACAAAAATGCAAAAGAATAATTACTATTTATGGTTTAACAACATAGCAACAATAAAAGTAGCCCTGGCCTTTCGAGGCACGAGTTTTTGGAGAAAGGTGGTAGGTATTCTTAATAAAACGCATACTTTTACAGTTAAAAATGCCAACTACCTTTTGAGGTTTGCCACGAGAAATAGCAAATTTGTGAGCATCGTTAAATTTAGCTTCAATCAAAGCTTCAATGTTTGTTGCACCAGAAAAGTCAATCTTGATCAAAACTAGAAAACACCTCCAAAAAATAATTTCGTGTAACAAATAATCAATGCAAATTACTGAACTTAAGGCATTTGCCAAAGCAGTTAAAAAAATTATATCATATTATGTAAAATTTATCAACAAAAATAATTAATATCCATTCTCAAAGCGAGATTTTATTTAAACAAAAAATTAATGAAATTTTAATAAAAAATATATTGGCTTTTTGAGAAATTTATCGTATAATAAATATATAAGATAAAAGGAAAGAGATTTTATGATAGTTAGAGTAAAAGATAATACCATTACCCAAATAAGAGAAAAAAGAGAATTTGTAATGTATTTACTAAAGATAAAACATCATGTAAAAATAGATAAAATACTAAAACAATATATACAACATCGGTAATACAACAGTATATGTACATTCAAGAAATGTAGCATATTATAGTTTTATATTTGCTAAATTCTTAGAAAAAAGATTAAAAGCAAAAATTAATTATGAAATATTAACAGTAGGAGCAATGTTCCATGACTTCTTCTTATATGATTGGCACCAAACAGATGGAAGACCAAAACTACATGGATTTAAACATCCTAAAATTGCAAGTCAAAATGCACAAAAATTTTTTGATATAAATGAACAAGAAAAACAAATAATAGAATCACATATGTGGCCATTAACACTAACAAAATTTCCTAAAACAACAGAAGCAAAGATAATATGTCTAATAGACAAATGCTGTAGCACAGTAGAAACTTTAAAAAGAGCATAAAATAAAAAAGAAGGAGAAGCTTTTTACTTAAGCTTTCCCTCCTTTTTTGGACTTTCGCACTACTTCTTAAAAGCTGAGAGTTCATCTGGCAGATCATCTAATATAATGACATTCAAAATAAAGTATAACTATATTATGGCAGGAATAAATATTTAAAATAACAATACAGTAATACCAGTACTTTCAGAGATTTACACTACTGCATTGTTACCATTTTGTTACCCACCACATAGGTCGTAATAGGTTTTATAAAAAATTTATATATGAAATAGAAGAAATGTGTATAATTTTCCAGCCACTAGTTGGAAAATTATACTTTATAAAAGTATCAATATTATTTTAATTTTGATGTA
>CANSNA010000007.1 GCA_947648255.1 uncultured Clostridium sp.
TCCCAAGTATTTGCAAGTCCTCCATATATCTCAGAACCTGCATATATGTATCCTCTTGCTTTGCATAAATTAACCATTGTTTCCATATTTTTTAACATAGATATCTCTCCTTTAAATTAAGCTTTTATTGATTTTGCATATAGAGTAGCCAAAAGTACAGAGGCTCCATATACAAATACACCTATTGCTATAATATATTCACTAACAGGTATTCTAAGAATTGCAATTGCTGATATATAAACTAAAGTTATTCCTATAATTATTCCTAGTGCTTGTAATATAACTTTTAAAATGCCTGCTTTTCTAAATATAATTCCTAAGAAAAGTATTGAAACTACTGTAGTTATTATAAATGGTGTTATATATATTTCTATAAGTTCAAAAGCATTTGCTATTGGCATTTCCATAACTTGGATTATATCATGTGTATGAATATCTCCTTCTTCATTTGAAACTTCTTCATTTTTAAGTGTTTGATATTTTTCTTTTAATTTACTTTCAAAATTATCTATTTGCTCATCTGTAATAGATTTTGTAGTTATTGTAACTCCTGCTTTAAAATCATCTATATAGTCAATTTTATATATACTATCTCCTATTACTTCCTTTAGTATATTTTCAACATCTGCTATTTCAAAACTTTCTGTAAATTGTATATTTAGTTTTTGAGCTTCTCCATAATCTAGGCTTAAGTTAATTCCATTTGTATTTATTATTACAGCTCCGATTATTATAATTAAAACAAATAATGCTATTATAATTTTATTTTTCATTTTCTCACTTATCCTTTCTAAAGCTTATAACTATTTATTACTATATTTTGCAAGTAGCATTGTTCTTAAAAATACTAAATTTGATATAGCCATGCTTATTATTCCATAGAACAATGTCATTCCAAATGAATATGCTAAAGTTTTGTTCATAAATGTAAATATAATAGCAATAATTAATGAAATCACTATGATTTCTATATTTTCTACATAAACTCTTAGAGTAGATTTTACAGTATTCTCATAAGATGTATCTTTTTTTATTTTTCCAAGCAATTTGATTATCAAATATGCTTCTAAGGCAAATACTAAAATTACTGCTGCTATAGAATTTAATGATATTTTTGTAGATGTATATCTAATTAATAGTAACCATATTCCAAATGCTGCTACCATTGAAATAATAGCAATAAGTCCATCAGTTTTGAAGCTACATAATACATAAATCATAACAAGTGCAAAGATTATTCCGAACTACAGCTATTATTATGTGCATTATACTTTCATCTATATTTCCGCTGAGTTATACCACTTCCACTTGTTATATATGTAAGTGGCATTTCCTCATTGTTTATAAGCATTGCATAAAAACTTCCTTGCTCTGCATATTCTTGTATTTCACTACTTTCTTTGCTAGTTCCAAGTGTTATTGGAAGTTCTCCATTATGCATTTCTTCTCCAAAGTTTGTTGTTAACATATCATTTCCTTCTAGTCTGATTGCAACTTGTTTATCTGGCTTTTCAGTGCTATTTTCATCTTCTGGTTTTAAATATTCTTTACTTATTTCTCCTAGTCTTTTTGCACCTTCTTTATTAAATTTAATATTAAGGAATACTCTAACTCCTTCTGTTCCAGTATTTGTATAAAGAACAGTAGCTTTTTTTACTTGATCTTTTCCTATTAAAACATCTCTGCTCTTAGAATCTTGTATAGCAAAGTCGCCATCACATAATAGATATTGAAGTATTGTATCTGTTTTATCATTTTCATCTAGTTCTACAGCAATTGTGCCTGTTTCATTATCTAATCTTACTAGATAATTTTCTATTTTCAATGCTTCAAGTCTTCCTTCAAATATTTTTTTTACTTTTTCATAATTTTCTTTATTTCTTTTTTCATCAACATTTACTTTTACTTGCTCTTTTTTATATTCTTCTTCATTTGCACCTTCTGGAATGCTATCTACTTCATTTCCATCTTTATCATATATTTTTTCTTCTGTTTCATCACTTACTTTAAATGTTGTAACTCTTTTTCCTGTAAATTCAGATGATAGTTTGTATGATGGTAAATTATTTTTGTAAATTAATCCATCTTTTGAGTAAACTCCTACAAAGGCTATCAGTGCAATTAAAATTATTACTACTATGCATAAAATTATTTTTAGTTTCTTTTCCATTTCGCATACATTCCTTTCTTAAATTACAATAATTTTGTATTATTAATTATAAGCTCAAACCAGATTTTTAAAAATTTGGCTGCATATTTACTCATTATCATTCTATCTATGAAAATTTCAAAGTAATCAAGTACTGGGCAAAGCTCTGTGTCTATTTCTATATCTAGTGTCACTTTTCTTTCTTCTTTGTTTATAACAAGTCTTGCATCTGTAACAGCATAATTTACTTTATCATGTTTATCAAAGGTTCCTATGTTAGTGTTTATTACTCTATCTCTGTGAACATCAGATTTATCTGCAAGTATTAATGCTGCTGATATATCACTAACAGCTGTTCCTGTTTCTTCATCATGATTTCCGAATTGCTATCATGATTTCTGTTCTATCATGTACATTCATGCCGAACATCTTTTAAAATGTTATATGCAAGTAATGCTCCTGAATGTGCATGATCTTTTCTGTTTATACAATTTCCTATATCATGTAAATATCCTGCAATTTTTGCAAGTTCAACTCTTTCTTCTGGGTAACCTAAAGTTTCTAGTATTTCTCCTGCTCTTTTTGAAACAATTCCAACATGTCTTGCAGAATGCTCTGTATAGCCTAGGCTATTTAATTGCTTTTGTGCTCCTTGAACTAGAGCTTGTACTTCTTCGTTATTTATAACATCTTCAAGTTTAATCATAAGTTTTTTAAAACCTCCATATACTTTTTCATTTTACAATATATTTTCTAAAATTTCAACAAAAATAGAAAATTAATTTAAAAAGTTCTCGTTTATCTTGCGAGAACTCTATTATTATTTACTTATTTTGCAATTGTTATGTTTAAAACTTTATATTTTGCAATTCCATCTGGTATTTGAACTTCTACCACTTGATTTTTCTTTGCACCAATTAATGCAAGCCCTATTGGAGATTCATTAGATATTTTATTTTGACTTAAATCAACTTCTGTTGAACCAACAATTGTATATTCAAAGTCTTCATCAAATTCCATATCTTTTATTTTAACAGTGTTTCCAACTTGAACTGTTTTTGTATCTATATCAGCCTCATTGATAATTTTTGCGTATCTTAATTTATTTTCAAGGTCTGCAATTTTTATTTCGTTTTGAGCTTGTGCATTTTTTGCTTCATCATATTCTGAATTTTCACTTAAATCTCCAAAACCTAGTGCAACCTTTATTCTCTCTGCTATTTCTGTTCTTTTTTCTGTTTTTAAATATTCTAGTTCTTTTTCAATGTTGTCATATCCTTCTTGTGTTAAAAGTATTTCCTTGTTTTCCATTTGTATATCATTCCTTTCATAAACTGCTATTTGCTTTTTTATAATTAACAATATATTACGCCATATTTAAAAGTTTGTCAAGAACTTTTAATAAAATCTTTTAATAGGTGGATGTAAGTCTAACTTTATCTTGAATTAACTGTTTTTTTATATTTTTGTATGTATCTTTTCTGTATATTAAACTTTCATATAATATATTACTTTTAAAGTCTTTTTTATTGGTTATTTTGTCATTTTCAAAACTTTGCATAATTTCTTCTGCATATTCTATTTTATAATTATTTATTATATGTCCATAAAAATTTATTTTATGTATTTTTATTTTGTGATTTATGTTGATAATGGTGGCAGAATTATTTATTTCATATTGGTTTATCGTATTTTCATCAAAATCAAAGTTTAAGATAACATCTGAATTTGTAAGAGCCTTTTTTTTATTATTTGTGACTTGCAAAGCTATACCATATTCTATGTATAATATTTCTTCTAAGTTCAAAAATTTAGAGACATTTGGTGTTACAATTTTTAAATTTTTAATATTGGGTGCAATTTCAATTATTTGCTCATTTACTATATCATAAGGATTAGATATAAGTATGCTTAAATTTATTGTTTCTAAACTCTTTTTTGTAGCTTTAGATACATATTTTAATATATCATTAAGCATAAAATTTAAGAGCCACCTTCCGATCTAAAATTTTAATTTTTAGTTTTGAAATTTCACCTATCAATTCTTCGTTTTCATATAAATCTTTTGAAATAGCAAGTATGATTTCTTCTTTTTGGCTTATTTTATCAAGCTTTTTGGCTATTTTTTTTATTCTTCTTTTATTTAATTTCTTTTTTTCATTTAGATAAACTGTTCTCAAAAAAACATCACCTGAATATAACTTTTTTTCATTTATATTCAGGTGATTTTGTTTTATTCCTTTTCTTTAATATCAATTTTTATATGAACATCTTTAAGTTGATCTTCTGTGACTTTTCCGAGGTGCTCCCATAAGCAAATCTTGTGCTTTGCTATTCATTGGGAATGCTATTACTCTCCTTATATTTGTTTCTTCTGTTAAAAGCATTATCATTCTATCAATTCCGAGGTGCTATTCCAGCATGTGGAGGAGCACCATATTGGAAGGCATTAAACAGTGCTTTAAATTTTTCTTCTACAACTTCTTTTGAATATCCTGCAATTTCAAATGCTTTTACCATAAGTTCTGGGTTGTGATTACGAACTGCACCAGAAGAAAGCTCTATACCATTACATACTATATCATATTGATAAGCTAAAACATCTAGTGGGTCTTTTGTTTCTAATGCTTCTAATCCACCTTGTGGCATTGAAAATGGGTTATGGCAAAAATCTAATTTTCCCTCATCGTTTAGTTCATACATTGGAAAATCTACTATCCAGCAGAAGGTAAATATATTTTTATCTATTAAATTTAATCTGTTTCCTAGTTCTTTTCTTATCTCTCCTGAAAGTTTAGAAGCTTTTTCTGGGCTTTCATCTGCAATAAAAAAGATTGCATCATTTGGTTTTAAGCCTGTTTTTTCTTTAATTTTTGCTAAGTGTGATTTATCTATAAATTTTGCTATAGAACCTTGTAAGGTTTCATCACTATTTAGTTTAACCCAAGCTAAGCCTTTTGCTCCGCACTCAGAAATTGCAAAATCTACCATGTTATCAAAAAACTTTCTACTTTCTTTTGCTCCATCTGGAACTGAAATTGCTCTAATAGTTTTTCCTTTAAAGGCATTAAAGTCTGTGTCTTGCCATATATCTGTTAAATCTTCTATTATAAGTGGATTTCTTAAATCTGGTTTATCACTACCATATTTAAGCATAGCATCTTTATATGCAATCCTTGGGAAAGGATATTCAGCAACTTTCTTATTTGAAAATTCAGTAAATACTTCATACATTACTTTTTCCATAACTTCAAAAACGTCTTCTTGAGTTGCAAAAGACATTTCCATATCTAATTGATAGAATTCCCCTGGTGCTCTATCTGCTCTTGCATCTTCGTCTCTAAAACATGGGGCTATTTGGAAGTATCTATCAATTCCAGACACCATAAGTAATTGTTTAAACTGCTGAGGTGCTTGTGGGAGTGCATAAAATCTACCAGGATATACTCTACTTGGTACTAAATAATCACGTGCTCCTTCTGGAGAAGAACTTGTAAGTATAGGTGTTTGTACTTCTGTAAAGTCTCTTTTAATCATTTGTTCTCTTATAAATTGAATTACTTTAGCTCTTAATAATATATTGTTTTTAAGCTTTTCTGTTCTGAGCTCTAAAAATCTATATTGAAGCCTTAAATCTTCTCTTGCTTCAATGTCTTGTGAGTTTATATCAAAAGGTAAATCTTTTGTTCTTTTACCTAAAATTTCTACTTTTTCAATTTCAATTTCAACTTCACCTGTTGGCATATTTTTATTAATTGTTTCTTCACTTCTAAGTTTTACAGTTCCTTCTATAGAAATTGTAGATTCTGATGGGATTTTAGTAACAATTTCAACAAGCTCATTTTCTCCTGATACTACACCTTGAGTTATTCCATATTGATCTCTGATTTGCACAAAAACTAAACCTCCAAGGTTTCTAATTCTAAGGAGCCACCCTGCAATTTTTACTTTTTTTCCAACATCTTCTTTTCTAATTTGACCGCAATTATGTGTTCTATATGAATTCATAAATAAGCCTCCTTTAATTTTGCTTTTTATAAGTTAATCCAAGCATTACTTGCTTTTATTTCATCTATTTTTGCTTGATGTTCTTCATTTGTTTTTGTAAAATATACATTTCCGTGATGCATCTGCAACAAAGAATAAATATTCTGTAGTATTTGGATTTACTGCTGCCTCAATTGATTCCTTACTAACTGTAGATATTGGACCGTACAGGTAGTTTACCTTCCATTCTTGGTCCACGAGTATTATATGGATTATATGTGTTTATTTCATTTTTGTAAAGGTCACGTGAACCAAGCTCAATTCTAAATGCATAATAGGTTGTAACATCACATCCTAATGACATTTTAGATTTAATTCTATTATATAAAACACTAGATATGTCTTTTCTGTCTTTATCAAATATTGCTTCATTTTCTATAACAGATGACATAGTTAATATGTCATGTACACTATGTCCAGTTGTTTGAATATCTACTTTGTATTTACTTAGCACTTTATCCATTTGATCTAACATAGATTTAAAAATATCTTCTACTTTAACATCTTTACTTTCAAAAGAATATGTATCTGGGAAAAGGTACCCTTCTAATGGATAGTAAATATCTTTAGCTTTAATATCATCTGTTAAAAACCAATAATTGCTAATTAAACTATCTATATATTCTTCATCTTTCATAAGATCATAAACATCTTGCTCTGTATTATTAGTGTTTTCTGCTATTGTTTTTGCAACATATGTAAAAGTTTTTCCTTCTACAAATGTTATATTATAGCTATCTCTAAATAAAATTCCTTTTTGAAGTGATTCTGTAATTTCTGGAACTCCCATATCTTTTGAAATTGTGTATTTTCCAGCTTGAAAGTTAGAAACATTATTTAATTTTACATATATTTTAAATGCAAGGGTATTTTTAATTAGACCTTTTTCTTGCAAAGTGTTTGCAATTTTTTCTGTACCAGAACCTAAAGATATTTCAAACTCTACCTTTTCATCGCTTGTCCCAGTTCCTGATAAAGACATATTATACCACACTAATGCTGAAATTACAGCTATTATCATTAATAGTAATAGTATTAGTACTATTTTTCCAAATATTTTAGGCTTTCCTTCATCTGCTGCATGTTTACTTTTAGCTCTTCTTGGTTCTTCTCTTTTACCCATATTTTCCTCCTATGATTAAAGTTCATGTGCTTCTAAAAATTCGCTACTTAGTATATTGTTATTTGTAATAGCAAGACTTGCACCAATTTCTTTTAGTCTTGGAATTAATTCTATGACAAGTCTTTCCAATTTTGATACATCTGCATTTACATTATTTAAGTCTATATTAACTGCAAATTTACTTTGTGAAACAATTTCACTAATAATTTTCTCTATTATTTCTTTTCTTAATGTGAAATTATCTGTTTTTCCATCATTTAACATTTTTGAATCTATTGTTATTGCATCTTTTGAATTTCCAGTGAATTTAAAGAGTTTACTTTCTTCCATTGAATTTCTTTTGTATTCTTTTTCTGTTATGTTTTTATTTTTGATATATCCTATATTTCCGGTTATAATCCATAATTTTTATATAGCCTTTTTTTTCTGCATCTTCAATATATATTATTTCTTGGTTTTCGGCAAGTTTGGCAATAGTTTTTCCACCGACCTGGCTTTTCCTTTAAGCTTGTTTTTTTAGTAGTCTTAATTACCACGAATTCTTTATATAAAGATGAGATTATTGCTGATTTTTCAGTTGTGAATGACTCTATATTATAGATGTTTTTAAGTTCACTAACTGGAATATATTGATTTTCTCCATAGTCTAAAACTCCAACTGGAAGCACAAGTTTAGCACTATTTAATTCTAAAATATTATTCATCACATCTAATGCTGCAACTTTAGTACCTGATGTTGTAACAATTTTTTTAGTTTCTTGTTCATAGTAAATGTCTTTATCAAATATGTTTTTAACGTCTTCTACTGATAAGTATAAAACATTATCTTTATCTATATATGGCGTATGATTTAGTAGATTTGTTATATTTTCATTATTTACTATTATTGATGTTTTGTATTTTTGTTCTTCTTTTTTTCCACCAATATTTTTTATAATAGTTGTAATAAGGATTATTAGTACAATTAAAAGAAAAATTCTTGATAAAAATTTCTTTTTATTTACTTTCTTTTTTTTCTTCATTAATTCCTCCATAGAAAAATAGAATTTAGCCCATTTTTCAATAGTTCTATTTTATAATAAATTAATATAAAAGTCTATACATATTTTAAAAAAAGTAAATATTATTGTAATTATTTATCAATATTTTACTAAAATATTGTATAAAAGTAGTAGTAAATTTCTGTCTTACTTTGTGAGTGCTATATTTATTTTTTACTCAAACTTTTCTTGCATAAAAAATAAATATAGCACTCACAAATAATTAAGTTTTGTGACTTTTTATTTACTATGAATATTATTTTTATCTTCTTTTCTCTATTTTTTATATATTGTCTAGACCTCCGCTCTAGGTTATATAAATTGCTATATCCTAGCTTTTCTAAAAGGTTATATGCTTCTTTGCTTCTTTCTCCACTTTGACAGTATAATACGATTTGTGCTGATTTATTTTGTAAAACTCTTTTTGCATTATGTGCTATATCATATACTGGAAGGTTTATTGAAGAATTTATTTTAGTTTCTGCAAATTCTTGTGGACTTCTTACATCAACGATTATTATATTTTTATTACTTTTTATTAATTTACATAGAGTTTCATAATCTATATTTCGTGATATTTCAATATTTCTTGTTCTTTTAAAAGTTTTCTTTATTGCTTTTTTTATTTTCATCTATAATATTCCTTTTGCAATATGATTATAAATATGAATTTATAATCATATCATTTCCTTTCTTATAAAATCACTATATCTAAAGTATATGCTGAAATTCAAGAAAATGTACCATATATTACTAAAAATCTGCACTGTGCAACCTTTATTTCCGTAATATTACATAAAATTTGTATTTAATTTACACTTTGTGTCTTTTATGTAAAACATTTGTCAAAAATTGAGGTTTACAATTAGGTTTATCCACACGTTTTTAGAAAATGTGGATAACTTTGTGAATAACTGATTTCTAAAAGTACAGCGATTATTTTTTTTAAGTTTATATAATATTTGTATTTATGAAAACCCATTATTTTATTTTGCAATTAATTATGAAAATTAATTATGAAAGAAGCAAGAAAAAAAGCGGCAAAAAAGCCGCTAAGTTTTAATAATATATAAGCCAATAGACTATTAATACTACCTCTGCAAACAAGATTACTGGAAAACCGTACTGTAAAATATAATTTTCTAGTCTTATGCCTAAATAAATACATACCTGTAATTGTACCTATTCCTCCACCAAGTAGAGTAAGTAGAAAAAGAGTTTTTTCAGGAATTCTCCAACTACCTTTTTTTGCTTTTTGTTTATCAATTAGCATAGCCAAAAAGCCGTATTAAATTAACTCCTATTATATAAGCGATTATATATTCAATTGGAATTATTTTAATTAAATCTTCAAACCCCATTATTTACTCTCCTTTAAATCATATTTATGAAAAAGCTAAACCACTCAAAGAATCAAATAAACTCATTTGATTAGTCTCACTCATACCTTCTACACATCCAAACTTTTCAAGTAATGCAATTGTTGCATCCCCTACTTTTGCTCTCTTTTTAATATCTTGTTTAGAAATAAACTCTCCTTTTTCTCTTGCTTCTTGTATACTGGTTGCAGCAATTCCACCCATTCCAGCAATACTATTTAAAGGTGGACGAATTGCTCCATCTTCTATTTTAAATTTTATTGCATCTGACTTATATAGGTCAATAGGTAAAAAATTATATCCTCTTTCATTCATTTCTAAAACTATTTCTAGTACTGGATACATATCTTCATCTTTCTTTGTTGCTTCATTTCCCATTCTCTTGATTTCAGCCATCTTCTCTCTTACTTTGCTTTTTCCAAGAATCATACAGCTACTATCAAATTTATCTGCTGCTCTTATTGAGAAAAATGCAGCATAATAAGCAAGTGGCATATGAACTTTAAACCATGCAATTCTAAAGGCCATTGTAACATAAGCAACAGCATGAGCTTTTGGGAACATATATTTAATCTTTTTGCAAGAATCAATATACCAGTCTGGCACATTGTTTTCTCTCATAAGTGTTTCTTGTTCTTCTGTTAAGCCTTTTCCTTTACGTACACTTTCCATTATTTTAAACGAATTTTGAGAAGGAAGCCCTTTACTTATCAAATATGTCATAATATCATCTCTTGTACATATTGCATCTGAAAGTGTAACAGTTCCACTTTTTACAAGTTCTTGTGCATTATTTGTCCATACATCAGTTCCATGAGAAAGCCCTGATATTCTAACTAGTTCTTCAAAGGTTTTAGGTAGTGTTTCAACTAACATTTCCCTAACAAATCTTGTTCCAAATTCAGGCACTCCAAAAGTTCCGAACTTTTGAATCTATTTGCTCAGGTCTTAAACCTAAAGATTCTGTAGAAGAAAATATTGCCATTGTTTCTTTATCATCTAATGGAATTGTTTTAGGGTCAACTCCTGTTAAATCTTGTAGCATTCTAATAACAGTCGGATCATCGTGCCCAAGCATATCGAACTTCAATAGGTTTTTATCTATTGAGTGGTAATCAAAATGTGTTGTTATAATATCACTGTTTGGGTCATCTGCTGGATGTTGAACAGGACAAAATTCATAGATTTCATGACCTGTTGGGACAACTATAACTCCTCCTGGATGTTGACCTGTTGTTCTTTTTATTCCTGTGCAACCGAACAGAGAGTCTTTCTATTTCTGCTGTGTTCATTTGCATATTTCTCTCTGAAAAATAATTTTTAACATATCCAAAAGCTGTTTTTTCTGCAATTGTACCAATAGTTCCAGCTTTGAAGGTAGTTCCTTTTCCTAAAATTACTTCTGCATATTTATGTGCTTTTGTTTGATACTCACCAGAGAAATTTAAGTCTATATCGGGTTCTTTATCTCCATTAAACCCTAGGAAAGTCTCAAACGGAATATCTACACCATCTTTTACAAGATTTTCTCCACATTTTGGACATACTGCATCTGGAAGGTCAAAACCATTTTTTACTCCATGGTCACTAAAATCTGAATATTTACATTTTGGGCATCTATAATGTGGCTTTAATGCATTAACCTCTGTTATTCCTGTCATATATGCAACTAAAGAAGAACCGAACAGACCCTCTTGAACCAACTAAATAGCCATCTTCATTTGATTTCCATACTAGTTTTTGTGCAATAATATACATAACAGAAAATCCATTTTTTATAATAGAATCTAGCTCCTTTTTTAGTCTAACTTCAACTATTTCTGGTAGATTTTCTCCATATAGTTCTTTTGCTTTATTTATTGCAATATCTTCAATTGTCTTTTCACAACCTTCAATATATGGAGGACATTTTTCTTTTGAAATTGGACTAATTTGCTCGCACATATCAGCTATTAAATTTGTATTTGTTACAACAACTTCATATGCTTTATCCCTTCCTAGATATCCAAATTCATGGAGCATTTCTTCTGTTGTACGTAGATATAAAGGGGCTTGCATATCTGCATCATCATATTTTTGACCTGCTTGCAAAATCCTTCTATATATTTCGTCTTGTGGATCCATAAAATGTACATCACAAGTTGCAACTACTGGTTTATTTAGCTTCTCTCCAAGAGATACGATTTTTTTATTTATTTCTATTAAACCATCTTTATTTTCTATTAAGCCATTTCTAATCATGTATTCATTGTTTCCAAGAGGCTGTATCTCTAAATAATCATAAAACGAAGCAATTTGCTCGATTTTTTCTTCTGATAAACCTTCTAATATTGACTGATATAATTCTCCTTGCTCACATGCACTACCAATAATTAGCCCTTCACTATATTTTTTGTAAAGGCTTCTTGGTATTTTGGGCTTTTTATAAAAATAATCCAAATGTGAGAAAGAAATTAGTTTGTATAAATTCCTAAGACCTGTATAATTCTTTGTCAAAATTATAGCATGATAAGTTGGCAAATGCTTTAGAGATAAATTTTCTTTGTAAATATTTTCTATATCATTTATGTTTTTTACTCCTTGCTCTTTAAGATTTTTTAACATAACTTCGAAAACTTTAACTAATGTTTTAACATCATCTAAGGCTCTATGAGCTACATCTACTCTTATTCCTAAATTATCTGCAATAATTCCAAGTTTGAATTTTTTATATTCTGGAAACATATCTCTTGCAAGAGATAATGTATCTATATATGTATTATTTATTTTTATTCCTTGTAATTCTGCAAAGTGCCTAATAAAGCCCATATCAAAATTTGCATTATGTGCAACAATTACACTGTCTCCTACAAATTCTAAAAATTTTGGGAGCACATTTTCTATAGTTTCTGCATCTCTTACCATATCATCTGTTATATGTGTTACTTTTATAACCTCATACGGTATAGGCTTTTCAGGATTTACAAAGGTTTCAAAAGTGTCTATTATTTCACCATTTTTTATTTTTATTGCACCTATTTCTGTGATTTTTTCTGTTCTAAAAGAAAGACCAGTTGTTTCTATATCAAATACACAATATTCTGTGTCTAGAGCTTGATTTTTTGAATTATATACACTGGTTTGTCCATCTGGTACAAGATATGCCTCAACTCCATATATAACTTTAATATCTTCATTATTATCTTCTACAACATGATTTGCAGCTGGAAATGCTTGCACAACACCATGATCTGTAAGTGCAATAGCTTTCATCCCCCAGCTTCTAGCTCTATTTATTAAGTCTTTAACTGAGCTAACACCATCCATTTGGCTCATTTGAGTATGCATGTGAAGTTCTACTCTTTTTACTTCGCTGTGATCTTGTCTAGTAGTTTCACTTTTGGCAGATGCTTCTAATACGTTTTTTGCCATAATAACAACTTCTTTAGAAAAGGGATCAAATTGAGCATCTCCACTTACTGTTACTCTAGCAGCTAAACTAATTCGTTTCATAATGTTGTCTTTTTCATCAGCATTTATAAAAGATTTGCAAGTAATTGTACAACTACCATCAAATACATTTATCATTAGAAGAAAATTGCCTGATTTTAGTTCTTTTAGTTCTTGTTTGATAATTTTTCCACAGATTACAACTTTACCACTATCTATATTTACATCTTTTATTTTTACAAATTTCTCTGAAATTTTAGCTTTTTTGTTACCAATAATCATTGGAGTTATTTCTTCTTCTTTTGTTTCTCCTTTTTTAGGTTTTGTTTGCTTTTGAGATATTTCTTCTTCGATGTTTATTTGGGCTTCTCCCACTCTAAATTTAGATTTTAAATAATATTCGAATTCAAGTTTTTCTCCAAATTGTATTTTTTCATTTGATTTTAAGTCGATTACAAGCTTATTTGATTTTTTAAAAATATTTACTCCTGTAATAAAACAATTTAAAATTCTGCCTTTCGACTGAAAATCTGAAAATACATCTTTTATTAATTTTGCTTCATTTGTCATTTTATTTGCCCCCATTATTTGTATATCTACTATTGTATATCAGCAGATACTAAAAATCAAGACGCAAATTATAGAAATTTTTAATAATTGGCTATAAGTTTATGATACACTTAAAAATGGAGAAATTAATTACATATCTGCTATAATGAGTAGCATAATAATTCCAATATATATAAATGCAAATAGTGAAATCCCTATTATTCCTGTAACAAGTCCGGCTTTTCCAAATGCTTTACCTGTTTTTTTGATAGATTTTGCTCCAAAAACTATGCTTAAAATTCCTGTAGGCAAGGTTATGTACCAAAATAAGCAGGAGATAATCGATATAATTCCTAACACTAAAGCAGCTATCTCTATAGCTTCTGTTTTCTTCTTTTCTTCCATAATTTTCCTCCTTTTTCAATCTATTTTTAATTCACATATTTGTTCTAAATTTTCTAATTTGTTTACTTTTACCATATTTTGTGATACTGTATATAAATTTTCATCTATATATATACCTCTAAGCAGTCTTGTTCTTGTTATATAGTTTCTAAAATAAGAATTTCCTTGATATTGTTTGCTTGTTTTCTCATGTGTTATACTTCCCTTTAAACTAAATCCCTTTTCTAATGATATATCATATACTAAATACCCCTCTGCAATATAGTTTTTTCCATATTCCATATAACTACTATTTAGATTTGCATTGTTACCAAAATAGTTTACACTAAAATCTTCTGCATAATTATTTACTGGAATTGCAATTAAGTTCTTTTCTCTTGAAAATAGTAATGCTTTTGGATTTGTTAAAATTGCAGAAGATGTCTTATTATCTCCAATTATTGTATTTGCCAATTCTTTTGGGTTATTTATATCTCTTACATCAAATAATGCCATTTTCATTCCTACAACTTGTATGGATGTTCCAGTTACCTTTCCGATATGAGTTTCTTCTTATAACCTCTTTTGTTTCCATACCAATTCCGATCAAATGATTTTCATCATATGGATGAAGATATGTGCTATATCCTGGTATTTTTAACTCTCCTAAAACTTTTGGATGTGCTTCATCACTTAAATCTATTGTAAATAAAGGATCTATTGATTTATATGTTACAAGATATGCTTTATCTCCTATAAATCTTGAAGCATACATTCTCTCCCCTTTTGCTAGATTTTCAGTTATTCCTATTTGTTTTAGGTTTTCATCAAAAATTATAATTCTTGTACCTTCATTATCATAAAGAGCTATTCTTAAGTGATTATTTATTTCATCTAATGAATATTGATTTATTGTCTTTCCTGCTACTTTAGTTTTTGCCTTATATTCTAGCTCTCCATTTTGTTTTATATCAAATTTATAAATTTCTGTAAATACATTATCTTTATATTCTTGCTCATACATAAATGGTCCTAATGCACCTTTTATTCCGAATAATGTAGAGATCGGTGGCACATTATTTTTGTAATCATAATCTTGATTTAATATGTAAATACTATTTTCTGATACATATGCATTTGATATATCAATTAAATATGATTTTAGATTTAATTTTGCAGCTTGATCATTTAAGTCTATTGCTAAAATCATTGTTTGATTTCTTGTCATTATGTCATTTAAATATCTAAAACTGCTATACCCCATGTATTTCTTTTCGCCATCTTCTTTGTAATATGCAATAATTTCATCTTCTCCTTCTATTCTTAAATTTCCTTCTGATATTACATATAGCATATTTCCTATACATCTTGAGGTATAATATTCTTCGTATATTTCACATTCTTTTATGCAAATTGGATTTTCTCTGTCTTTTATATCATATATCTTTATAACTGTGTTAAATTCATATTTATTAGGTCTCCATAATTTAGAATAAATCACTACTAAAAAATCTTTATAAAGTATCATATCATTTGGAATAATTTCATCTTTCGATTCAATTTTTGATGCGATTTTTATTTCATTGGGATTTTTTACATCTGTTATTACGATATCTGTTTCATTTGCTATTGAATAAATGTAGTCTCCATCTGTTTTTGTGATGTCTGCTTCATCTACGTTTTCTACTTGAATATTTGTCTTTGAATAATCTTTTTGAATAGTGTTAGAGGATACTATATTATTTGTAATTGCACTATCACTTAATAGAAAATCATTGTTTTCCATGAGTGTTTGTTTTAATAAAACACCTCGATCTCTCATCAAAAGACTAAATGGTAATGTCGCAATTTGTAAAAGTAGGTTATCGTTAATACCATCTTCTGTATATTCATATCTTTTAAGTAGCTCTTGGTTTGAATTTACAACTTTTAATTCATCTATTTTTTTATTTCTGCATAGTAAAATAATGGTTAAAACAATTATTGCGACTAAAATCGTTGCAATTAAAACTTTTATTTTTTCTTTCATTTTTTCTCCCTTTTTATTTTGAATTATACATTATTATTTTCTTTGAATTTGAATTTATAGTAATAAGGCTCAATACCTTGGACATAGCAATCAAAATATATAATTTCTCCGGTTTTCTGCAACTGTTTTTAGATTTGGAAATGTTTTTATCATTTTTTTATCATTAAAAAATGTTTCTATGAATTTTGCATGTGCTTCATTTCCATATATTTTCTCATACTTTTCATTTATTTTAACTTTATTTGGCACATCTAAGTCATAGTCATGTACTTTTCTAATTACAAACATTTCTAGTGCATATCCTGTTAATAACCCATCTACTATTAGAAATGCTGTCACTGCAATTATTATCTTTTTTAGTGTTTTTATTGCTATTTTCTTTTTGATTTTTTCTATGAGTCTTTCTATTTTAGGATGAACATATGACATGAAGTATACTGCTAGGAAACCCCAAAATATAGAGAAATAAACGCAAATTCTTCCTGCTATGTTTAAGGGTTTATCACTATAATCCCACCATTTTACGTGTAAGAAAATTTCTGCAAATAGGCTCACTAGAAATTCTACAATTGAACCTACTATGAAACCTCCTATAAATAGTCTGTTATTGTTTTTGTTAAAGTATTGCAAAAATAGTATCATTACTACTGCACCTAGACCATATATTCCTGAAAAAGGTCCATATAAAAAGCTTTGTCTGCTTTCTAGAGTTCCCTTTGAAACTATTGAAAATAATACTTCTACTACATAGCCTGCAAAACTGTATATTATGAAATAAACTAAGATACGCCAAATTGAGACACCAAGTATTTTGAATGTTTTTTTGTCTTTTTGTATGGAATTTTCTTCTATCTTATCTATGGTTTCATTTTCTTCCATTAATTTTTCTCCTTTTGGGTTATTATTTTTTGTTTGTTATTCTACTATTTTTTGATTTGCTAATTATTATATACCATAATAAACTAAAAAAGTAAATAATATTTTGTGATATGATTAAATTATATTTTTTAGTTAAAACATTCAAACTTTTCTGTAGCTTGCCAATAATCTAAAAAGAAGGTCACTTTTTTAGTGCCTTCTTTTAGGTTATGCTAATTCTTGTTTGTGATATATTTCCATTATTTTGTCATCTATTATGTTTATTAGTTTTGCATATGCTGTTAGTTTTTTTGAATCTAGTTTTGATAGTTTCTTTTCTGATTTATATCTTACTTTGTGTTCATTTGTAGCCCAAAAGTCCATTGCCATTGTTCTAACTTGTATTTCTACTTTTACTGGTACTTTTTGATCATCTATTTCTACAGGTGTCTGAATTATAAGGTGATATCCTGAGTAACCACTTTTTTTAGGTTTTGCTATGTAGTCTTTCATTTCAATTACTTCGATGTTAGGTAGTTTTTTTATTATGTCTATTACTGAATAAATATCTCCTTTTACTGGGCATGCTATTCTTATTCCGGCTACATCGTCTATATTATCAATAATATTTTTAAAAGAAACTTCGTAATGCTTCTTTTCCATTTTATTTATTATACTTTCAGGAGTTTTAATTCGCTTAGAAATATTATTTATAACCTCGTAATTATAAATTTTTGAAAGTCCGCTTTTTACTTGCATTAAAGTATCAAAAGTTTGATTTAAAGCTTTTTCGTATATTTCCATAAGCAAATCAAAATTGTTTTTATCTAGTCCTAAAGAAACCAAAGAACCACTTAACATACTTTTTTCTTCATTTAATTCTAAGTTACTTATAATAATCTCCTCCTTTCTATAAAAGTATTTTATATGAACTTTGTTATCATATTATCACAAATTTATGTCCTTATTATGAATTTTTTATTAAAAAGAAATTAATATTTAAGTATTATTTACTTAAGCTATATCCTTCTAAGTCTAGACAGATATATTTAAATCCAAGTTTTTTAAAATTTTCGACTATTTTTCTTTTATTTGCTTGTTCCATAATTTTTCCAAAATCATCTGATAAAATTTCTATTCGTGCAATATTTTTATTTAGTCTTACTCTCACATTTCTAAACCCGCATTTGTCTTAGGATTTCTTCTGCTTTATATATTTTTATTAACTTTTCACTTGTTACTATTTCACCATGTTCTAATCTAGTGTAAAGGCATGAAAACGATGGTTTGTTCCAGTTACTTAAGTTTAATTTTTTTGCAAGTATTCTTATTTCAAATTTAGTAAGATTTGCTTTTATTAGTGGACTTTTTATTTTTAATTCTTCTAAGGCTTTTAAGCCTGGTCTAAATTCTTTGCTGTCATCAAGATTTGATCCATCTATTACTTCTTTTATATCATATTCTTTTGCTATCTCTTTTGCTTTTAAAAATATATTTTTTTTGCAAAAATAGCATCTATTTTCACGATTTTTTTTAATTTCAGGAATATCTAATTCATTTGCCTTAAAGACTATATGTGGTATCCCTTCATTTTTACAAAATTCTATTGCTTCTTCAATTTCTTTTTTAGGCATGCTTTCAAGTTCTGCGGTTACTGCAATTACTTTGCCTTTTAAAACTTCTTTTGCTTTTTTTAGAAGATAGGTAGAGTCTATTCCAGAGGAAAAGCAAACTACGGTACTCTTTAAAGACAAAAGATAGTTTTCAAGCTTTTTTTCTTTGTCTTTTATATCTATCATTTTTAAATTCCTTCTTTTTTTATTATGTCTTTAATCACTTCTCCTGCAATGATTAATCCGAGCTACACTTGGCATAAATGAAATACTACTTTGAATTCTTTTTTCTGTTTCTATTTTTTTTGGTATTTCCTTAGAATAAAGAACTTTAAGACTTTCTATACCTCTATTTTTCAGTTCTTTTCTCATAACTTTTGCAAGAGGACACACACTAGTTTTATAAATGTCTGAAATTTCAAATGCTGTAGGGTCTAATTTATTCCCTGTACCCATAGAAGAAATTATTGGAATATGTAAATTTTTGGCTCGAATAATTAACTCTATTTTGGATGTTATAGTATCTATGCAGTCTATTATATATGATAAGTCTTTTTCTAAAAATTTTGCTACACTTTCTTTTGTAAAATTTTCTTTATATATTTCTACATGTGATTTAGGGTTTATCTCTAAAATTCTGTTTCTTGCAGCTTCTACTTTAGACATTCCAATTGTTTTTGTTGTTGCAATTATCTGTCTATTTAAGTTTGTTAAATCAACTTCATCTTTATCAACTAAAATAAAATTTTGAATTCCTGCTCTTACTAGAGCTTCAACTACAAAAGAACCTACTCCTCCGTATTCCGAAAATAGCAATTTTTGATAAGTTTAGTTTTTCTATATTTTCTTTTCCAATTAATAATTCTGTCCTTGAAAATTGATTTTCCATATTTTTGCTCCTATTACTCTTTTATTGCATTTTGAAATTTTGCTGAAAATTCTGGTACTACTTTTTTTAGATTTATTGGTTTCAAACTTTTATCTGTAAAGCAATGTTTAGTTTGTGCTTCTATTACATTATCTCCTGTTTTTTTATTTATTACACGATATCCGAACTTTCATCCTGACTCCATTATATTCTTTTACAAATACTTCTATTTCAATTATATCTGCAAATGTTACAGGATGTTTATATGATACATTTACTTCTAAAACTGGAATTGTTATTCCGTTTTCTTCTAGATTTTCAAAAGGCATATTCATTTCATTTAGCCAAAAGGTTCTTGCTTCTTCTAAAAATCTTATATAATTTGAATGGTGTACAACTCCCATTTTATCTGTTTCATAATAATTTATTTTTCTTACAAATTTTGACATTTTGCTTATTCCTTTCCATAAATTTTCGACTTTTATTTTAGCATATTTTTCATTTTTCTGCAAGTTATTGTAAAAGTCTAAAATTAATATTCTAAGAAAAAAAGAACTAAATGTTAGCCAACATCTAGTTCTTTTCAAGAAAATTTACAAGGTTAGTTCTTGCATTAGGTCATGTACTGATACTATTTCTTTTATTTTGTCTACATTACTTCCGACAGAAGATTAGAGCATTTTCCAAATTTCCCTTTACTGCACTTATTAGTGCTTTTGTGATACAGTATGGAGTATTTTGTATGTTACAAGTTTTTATGCAACCATAACATTTATCTATTTTGCTTTTTTCAGTTTCTGTAGATTTTATAAATGAATTATATATTGCTCTACCTGGCATACCTACTGGGCTTTTTATTATTTTTACATCTTCTTTTTGTGCATTTATATATGCTTTTTTAAATTCTATTGATGCATCACATTCATATGTTGCAACAAATCTTGTTGCCATTTGAACTCCGCTGGCTCCTAGATTTAAGTATTTTTCTATATCATTTTTATCCCAGATCCCACCAGCAGATATTACTGGAATTTCTTTTCCTGTCTCTTTTTCTACCTCTTTTATATATTGAGTAATTTCTTTTGTTATATTTTCTAAATTTGGCTTATTTCCTTCTTGTAATTCCTCATTAGAAAAACCTAGGTGCCCTCCTGCTTCTGGACCTTCTATTACTATCATATCTGGCACATAATCATATTTTTTTATCCAATGCTTAATGATCAATTTACAACATCTTAAAGAAGACACAATAGGTGCAATTTTTGTAACTGTTCCTTTTACATATTCTGGTAATTCCTTTGGTATACCTGCACCTGAAACAATTAAATCTATCTTATTTTTCACACACTCCAAAACTATCTCTTTATAATTTCTTAAGGCAACCATAACATTTACTCCAAGTATTTTATCTTCTCCTGCAATTTCTCTAGCTTTTTTTATTTCTTTTCCTATAGCTCTTAAGTTAGCCTGCAATTGATTTTTAGCGAAATCTTCTTCTTGATATCCAATATCTGCTGTAGAAATAATACCTATTCCTCCTTCTTTGCTAACATTTCCAGCTAAATTATGCATTGATACACCGTACTCCCATTCCACCTTGGATTATTGGGTATTTACTAACTTTATCTCCTAACTTTATACCTTTCATAAAACCTCCTTATCTAGTTTTCGATACTAGATTATCATTAGAATAATACGTTGTCAATTCTTTTGACCATACAGTCTATAAAAATTTTTTCTCTTTTTTTGTTTAAATACATACTCTAAAGTGGTATAATCTTATTATATAAAATACATAGGAGATGATTTAATTGCCTGCAAATAACATAAAAGAAGAAACAAACATAAATAAACTTTATGGTGCTTATGCAAGTTTATCAAAAGAAGAATTTATAAAAACTTACAAAGTAAACCCAAATGGATTAACCACAAGTAAAGCAGAAACAAACTTACGTAACTTTGGTTTAAATGAAATTAAGCAATCTAAACCCAAAAAATGGTATAACTACTTTTTAGAAAGTCTATTTACCCCATTTAACTCAATATTACTAGGTATAGTAATAATTCTAATATATACAGATATATATCTACCAGAAACACCAAACTATGCAAATATTATAGTAATTGCTATTTTAGTTTCTGCAAGCACCTTGCTAGACTTTTTCGAAGAATATCGTTCAAATAAAGCAGCAGAAAAATTGAAAGAACTTGTTGCAACAGAAACCTTTGTAATTAGAGATGGAAAAGAAATAAAGATTCCAATAAATCATGTGACGCTTGGTGATACTGTAATTCTTTCTGCTGGTAGTATGATACCTGCTGACCTTAGAATAATAGAATCTAAAGACTTATATGTTGGACAATCTACTCTAACTCGGAGAATCAGATAGTGTAAAAAAGACTGAAAATCCTTCTATTTCAGAAGAAGAAATAGATAGCATATCTGATATAGATACAATTTGTTTTATGGGAACAAATGTAATTTCAGGTTCTGCAAAAGGTGTTGTAATTAAAATTTCAGATAATACTTATTTTGGAAAAATTGCTCATACTATAACAAATGCTAAACCTAAAACTGCTTTCCAAAAAAGCATAGAAAGTATTAGTAGACTTTTAATTCGTTTCATGCTAATAATGATACCTATAGTATTTTTATTAAATGCTTGGAAACATAGTATTATAACTGCATTTACATTTGCTGTTGCAATTGCAATTGGAATAACTCCTCTTCTACTTCCTGTTATATTATCATCTAGTCTTTCTAAAGGGGCTATTAGGATGTCTAGAAAAAAAACAATTGTAAAGAAGCTAGATTCAATCCAAAATTTTGGTGCTATGAATATCCTTTGTACTGATAAAACAGGTACTTTGACTGAAGATAAAATTGTGCTTGAAAAATACTTAGATATCAATGGACAAGAAGATATTAGAATTTTAAAACATGCTTTCTTAAATTCATATTTCCAAACAGGACTAAAAGGCAGTATTGATGAAGCAATAATTGAAAGAGGCTTGCAAAATGATATGCAAGATTTTAGAGAAAAATATAAAAAAGTTGATGAAATTCCTTTTGATTTTTCACGTAGGAGATTATCAGTTATTGTAGATGATGGTACAAAAACTCAGCTTATTACAAAAGGGGCTGTTGAAGAGATTTTAAGTATTTGTTCTATGGTAGACTACAAGGGCGAAGTTTCAAAAATTACAAAAGATATAAAAGATAATATTAGAAAAATAAGCAAAGAGCTAAATGAAGATGGTTTAAGAGTTGTAGCAGTATGTCAAAAAAATGATATTAGAGGGATAACTAATTTTTCTATATCTGATGAAAAAGATATGGTACTACTCGGATTCGTTGGATTTCTAGACCCACCAAAGGAAACTGCTAAGGAATCTATTTCTAAACTAAATAAAGCTGGAATTCGTGTAATTGTATTAACTGGTGATAATGCTGATGTTACAAGAGCTGTTTGCTCAAAAGTTGGAATTAATTCTAAAAATATTATAACTGGAAGTAAGATAGATAAGCTCCAAGATGTTGCTGTTTTAAGACTTCTTAAGAGAACTAATATATTTGCAAAACTTTCTCCTATTCAAAAGGCAAGAATTGTAAGACTTTTAAAAGAAGACCGGCAATGTAGTTCGGCTATATGGGAGACCGGAATTAATGATAGCCCTTCTCTTACAAATGCAGATGTTGGTATTTCTGTTGACACTGCTGTTGATATTGCAAAAGAGGCTGCAGATATTATTTTGCTTGAAAAAGACTTAAATGTATTGTTAGATCGGTGCAACAGAAGGAAGACGTACTTTCGCAAATTTAATGAAATATATTAAACTTGCAACAAGCTTTAACTTTGGAGAAGTTATGTCTGTTATAATTGCAAGTGCATTACTTCCATTTCTACCAGAGACTCCTATACAGTTACTCATGGAGGGCTTGCTCTATGATTTTGGGCAAATGACACTTCCCTTTGATAATGTTGATAAAGAATCTTTGGAAAAACCTAAAAAGCTTTCAATAACTAGCTTAAAGAATTTTATATTCTTTATGGGACCACTTAGTTCTGCTTTTGATTTAATTGTATTTGCTTTTCTTTGGTTTGTGTTTCAAGTTAGAGATGTAGCTACTTTTCAAACTATTTGGTTTAGTTATAGTATTACATCAAATTTAGTTGGAATGCATGTAATTAGAACCGCAAAATTGCCATTTTTCCAAAGCAATGCTCATAAAGCTGTATACATTTCTTCTATTTGTTTGATTGTATTAGGAATTTTAATTCCTTTTACGGCTCTTCGGACGGTTTAATTGGACTTGTTCCGATTGCTTGGAAATATATAATGTTTATCTTTGATGTAACACTTCTATATTGTATTGGTGCAATTTTTGCAAAGAGGATTTATATTAAAAAATATGGTGAATGGATATAAAAATTTTCCTCCGAAATATTTCGGAGGAGTTTTTTATGTTATATTAATACTCTTCTACTGTATAGCCTTCTTCGTTTGGTTTTTCTAAGTCTTCATCTGTTACTGTACCATATTCTATTTTATAGTATTTTTCTTCTGGACAAGTTTCTACTTCTTTTTTATAATATCCTGAGCTAGGATTAGTTTCTTTTGTAGAATTTACCCATGAACTGGTTGATTTTATTGGCAACATTGTTTCTTTATCTACCCAGAGATTTGAATAGTTATCTCCAAAACCACGACTTATTAGATAACAATTCTTTCCTTCATATTTTGTATTTTTCACTCTTGTTCCTATTGGATATCTATTCATTATATAACTAAACATACTAATTATATGCTTGCTATTTTTTTGATCTTGATCTCCTCGTTTTTCTTTTATAATAAGTTTTTTATGCTCAAATACTGTCATTACATTTTCATTTCCTTGTTCTCCATAGGTATAATAGTATAAAACACCATCAAGAGCTGGATACACATAATTTTTAATCTTATATTTGCCATCTTTAAAATAATAATATTCTTCGTACTCTCTACCATTTCTAAGGTCTTTATAATTGATTATAACTTTAAAATTATTGTTATTTTCAACTTCTGCTATTTTGCTATCCATTTTTCTTACAATTGCTTTAGTATATAGTGGCTGAAGTACACATATTATCAGTACTAGTACTAATGCTATAGTAGCTATGATAACACTTTTTAAACTTCCTCTTTTTAGTTTTAGCAAATAGTTTATCTCAAATTTTTCTTTAATTTTTTCCTTCTCTGCATCTTTTTTTTCTTCTTCTTTAATAATTTCTAGCATTTCTTTACATTTTTCACAAGTTTTTAAATGCTCTCTAATAAATTCTTTGCTAGATTCATGAACTACTCCTTGTTCATAGCTCGGAAGCAGATCTTGTACAATATCACAATCATTCTTCTTCATTTTTTAATTCCTCCTTTATTTTCATTTTTCCTCTATAGTAAATGTTTCTTGCCCATCCTTCAGTTTTTCCTAATATTTCTGCTATTTCTTTGAAACTTAGTTCTCCCTTAATTCTTAATAAAAATACTTCTTTTGTTGTTTCGTCTAGTTTATGTATTTCTTTATAAAGATTTATTACTTCTTCTTTAGTGTTTTCAGTTTCTTGTATAAGCAAATTATTTATGTAATCATCTTCTATAGAAAATACTTTTATTTGTTTTTCTTTTTTTATGTAATCTATCCAAGAATTTTTTGCTATTTGGCATAGCCAAACACTTACTTTACATTCATTTCGAAATTTTTTTATTCCTTTAACTGCTCTATAAAAGGTTTCTTGAGTAAGTTCTTCTGCAAGATTTGAATTATTGCTTAGACTGTACAAATAATTATATACAAGTTTTGAATACTCTTCGTAAATTTCTTCCATACTTACTTCATTCCTCCTTTTCTATTATTTATGACTTTAAATTTCTAACATTTGTCACAAAATTTCGAAAATTTTTTATAGTTTAATTGAAATTGAGAATAAATGAGCTCTGCATATTACAAAGCTCATTTTAATTTACTATTTATTTCCATCGTAATCCTCTAAAAAATGATGAGTATATTCTTTCCTTCTGTAGGATATAATTGTGTCTAAATTTACATTTTGGGCACTTCTAAATATATTTGTATCTATGTATTTGTTTTTTTGTCTTAGACTTTTTATGAGATTTTTTACTTCTTCTCTTTTTGAACCTTCTTCACTTTCACATGAATCTTTTTCTGTGATTTTGCAAGCACATTTTATGAATTCTAACTCATTTTTGTTCATCCAGCTTATTATGTCTGCTTCTTTTACATAATAAAGTGGTCTAATTAGTTCCATACCTGGGTGAAATGTACTATGTAGTTTTGGCATCATTGTTTGCATTTGAGCACCATATAGCATGCCCATTAAAATTGTCTCTATTACATCATCAAAATGGTGCCCAAGAGCTATTTTGTTACAACCTAGATCTTTTGCATTATTATATAAATACCCTCTTCTCATTCTCGCACAAATATAGCAGGGATGATCTTCTATCCTTTCTACTCTCTCAAATATATCTGTTTCAAATACATTAAGTGGAATATTTAAAATTTCCGCATTGTTTCTAATTTTTTGCATATTTTTTTCATTATAGCCTGGGTTCATGCATAGAAATTTTAGCTCAAAATCCATATCTCCATGTCTTTGTAGTTCTTGCATGCATTTTGCAAGTAACATAGAATCTTTTCCTCCAGATATGCAGACAGCTATTTTATCTCCGCTCACTTATCATTTTATACTCTTTTACGCCTTTTACAAATCTATTCCATATTTTTTTACGGTAATTTGTAATTAAAGTTCTTTCTATTTCTTTGTATCTTTCCACTTTATATGTTTTGCCCTTTCCTTTTTACCTAAAAATTTGATTATTTATATAACTTATAATTATTTGCATCTATCTTATTATGTAATACTTCTTCTAAATTTTGATTCTGAATTAATTTTTCTTTTTGCATCTTAGTTAAAGTTTTTATGTGATATTCAAGTTTTGATGCGAGTTTCCTATCTTCTGCTTGCCATACAATTTCTAATTTTTTTGCTGTATGCCTTTTGGTGTATTTTGCACAAAGTTTATTTTTTTGAAAATGTTCTTCCATTCTTCTTTCTACATCTGTTGTTATTCCTGTGTAAATAGAATTATCCTCACATCTTATCATATATGTATAGTACATTTTAGTTTCTCCTTGGTTCTATTATATTGTTATAATAACATAAAGTCAAAGTTTTTTCAATTGCTCTACTGCAATTCTCTAAGGAATTTTAAAGTAAACATTATTGCATACCTAAACAAATAAAAGCTCTATTATAAAGAGCTTTTACTGATTTTTTTCTATTTTTTTCTTGCAACTATTGCAAATCTTCCATTTTCTGTGTGGTAGGCACAAGTTGATAGTGTTAATAGTTGGTCTCCGTATTTTGCTGTTGGTTCTATATTATACATAGAGTCTCTTTTTGCATTTGCCACATAGTTATTGAATTCTGCTTCATTTGATGCATTTACAAAGTAGTAGTATCTAAATACATTTTTCTCTGATTTATAGTACACTCTTGAACGAAAGGCTGCAATTATTTCATATTCTCCATCATCTTTTAAGGTTGTAAAATTTAATGTTTTGTGTTCATTATAAAAACTTTCTTTTTCATATTGTAATAATTCTTCAAACATTGCTCCATTTACATTTCTGTGACCATATATTAAAAAGTTATCACTTGGTCTATCAAAGTCTACATCTTTATCTAAGAAAATTGAACCTCTTGCTGAATATTCTTTTTTATATGTATGGTCTAGATAATAGTCATTATCATCTGCTTGAACTATTGGATAGCTCATTTTTGTGCCTGGAACTTCTAGCCACCCAACTACATCTTCATATTGATTATGTAATTCTTCTAGTTTTATCATTCTTTCTGTTTTTTCATTTTCGTCTGTTTTTTCATTGCTTGCTCCATTCATATCTTCTGCTAAAGAGTCATATGCTTTTTGCTCTTTATGCTCTTCGAAATATTTACCTCCAAAGATAATTACACATACAACTGTTATTATTAAAAGTATTAAAGCTATTATTATCCTTCTTATTTTTTTATTTTTCAACAAATTTTTCATTTCTTTTTGCTCCTTCCTCAAATCCCTTTATATATTGTACTCAAAATGAGGAAGAAAATCAAGGCTTAATATTAAAAATTTTTAACTTTTTTGTTATTCTCTTATTATTGTTTTACTTCCAAAATATGTTGCTATAAAATATATACCATATATTACTGTAAGTATCAATACTGCTCCGAATTATTGATGGAATCAAAGTTTCTTCTGCAATAAGTCCATCCATTAAGTGCATTACGAATTGTATTCCAAATATTGAGTGAATTATTGCAAGTATAAGTGGAAGACTAAAAAATATCGCTATTTGTTTAAATAATGCTTTATTTATCATTTTTTCATCACAGCCTATTCTTCTTAATACTTCATATCTTTGCTTATTATCAGAGCTTTCTGTTAGTTCTTTTAGTGCAAGTATTGCAGCACTTGCAATTAAAAATATTATCCCTAAATATATTGCAATAAAGGTTACAATTGTTGCAATTCCTATGCTAGATTCTATTATTGTTATTTTTGTCATTCCATCTATTTCTATTCCTTTATTTGCAAGATTCTGTACAAATCCTGAGTCATCACTTGTGAATAATTTGTTTATTTCTTCTTCTTCCTCTTTTGTTTCTGCATTATAGTTTGCAGATAAAAAGTATCTTTCTACATTTTCTTCTTCCAAGTTACAACTGTCTGGAACAATTATTAAGCCTGTGTTTGTATGACTTGTTGATATTAAAATAAAACCTTCTTTGCATTCATTATATTTTGATTTATATATTTTATCTGAAATTTTTATTTCATGATTTCCTCCTGCAAGTGCTGAGTTTCTTATATTTTCTATTCCTGAGAAATCACAAATCACAATAAATTCGTCGTCTTCTAGTTGATATTCTGTATTTCCATAAGCTTTTGCTATTTTATTGTAGTCTGAAATTTTTACAAATTCTTCTACTGTATCATATCTTAGCATTGGAAACTCTTTTTTTGCATTTTCATATTTGTCTCCTAGAAATTCTTTCCATGTAAAGTTATTACTTGCATATATTTTTATTTCTATTATGTCTTTTAGTTTTTCCATTTCAAAGCCATTATTTATAAGTGTTTGACTAACACTTGTTCTTGAATCTGCTTTTTGCTCTTCTGTGTAATATACTACTGTTCCATTTTTCTTAGTATAACTATCTGGCAAATTTGCCGTTTTATATAAATTTAAATCTACAGGAGTCATTTCATCTAATTCATCTTGCATAGCTTTTCTAATTGATAGGCTTGAAGATAGAATTGTTATTGTCATAAATAGCATAAGACATATTACACTCATACTTAGTACAGTTGTATTTATTTTATTGTTTATTTGTCTTAAAACAAACATATTTGTGCCTTTTAAATATGTATTTTTTAATGTTTGTACTACTTGCATAATAAAACCTGATAATGACCAAAAAATTAATATTGTTGATACAATTCCCATTAAAATTGGAGGAAGTAGTTTTCCTACTTGATCTATTTCTTTAATTCCAGCTGTTACTTTATAGTATGCACTTCCTAATATTACACAGCTTACTGCAAATACTAGTAACGATATTAGTGAATTTTTTATTTTTATTGTTTCATTTTTTTTGTTAGCATGTAAAAGGTTTATTAATTTATATCTTGATATTGTTATTGTGTTAAATATCATAACTGCAAGGTACATTACTGCAAAATATATGCATGTTTTTATACATGCTGTTTTTGAAAATACAAATGTAAAGTCTGTCATATCTGCTTCAAATAGTTTCGCAACTAACACAGACATAAATTGTGAGGTAAATATTCCAATTACAATTCCAACAATTAGAGATATTATACCTACAAATATTGTTTCAAGTAGAATTATTTTTGAGATTTGTCTTTTCCCCATTCCAAGAGTCATATATATCCCAAATTCTTTTTTTCTTCTATTTATTAAAAAGTTATTTGCATACACTATTAATAAACCTAACACTATTGATACAAAAACTGATACAATTCCAAGTAGATCTATCATTAACCCTATAATTTTTCTTGTGCTTTCGCTTACTTGTAGCATTGCTTGCTGACTATCTAGTGAGTTAAAGATATAAAATATTGCAACTCCTAGAACTAGTGTTAAAAAATAAATGCCATAATCTTTTATACTTTTTTTCATATTTTCAAAAGATAATTTAAAGTACATCGTTTAAATCACCTCCAAGAAGTGTTTGTACTTCTATAATTTTTTCGAAGAAATCTTTTCTTGTGTTTTCTCCTTTTATTATTTCGTTAAATATTTTTCCGGTCTTTAATAAATAGAATCCTATTTGCGTATGATGCTGTAAAGGCATCATGTGTTACCATTACTATTGTTGCACTTAGTTTTTGGTTTAAATATTCAAAACTTTCTAATACTTGCCTTGCAGATTTTGAATCAAGTGCTCCGTGTTGGTTCATCTGCTAAAACAAGCTGTGGATCAGTTATAATTGCTCTTGCAATTGCTACTCTTTGTTTTTGACCTCCTGATATTTGATATGGGTATTTTTCTAATATGTTTTTTATTCCCAATTTTTCTGTAATTTCATTTACTCTTCTTTGTATTTCGTTTGTTTTTATTTTTTGTATGCTTAGTGCTATTGCTATATTTTCATATGCTGTTAGTGTGTCTAGTAAATTGAAATCTTGAAAAATGAAACCTAGCTCTTCTCTTCTAAATTTGTTTAGGTTGTTTCCTTTTAATTTTGTTATATCTTGCCCATTTACTGCAATATGCCCGTGCTGTTACTTTATCTATTGTTGATATGCAATTTAGAAGTGTTGATTTTCCACTACCTGATGCTCCCATTATTCCTACAAATTCTCCTTTTTCTATAGTAAAACTAATGTTATCGATTGCTTTTGTTAAATTCGATTTATTTCCATAGTATTTTTCAATATTTTTTACTTCTAGTATTTTTGTCATTGTTATTTATTCTCCTTTCCATAAGATAAATATATTATACTATGGTTTTAATGAAATTTACAATTGATTTATATTGCAAAAAGCTTACGAAAACGTAAGCTTTTGGTGATGGGGGGACCCTATCTTTTTATTTTATAGCAGATTGCAATTCCTGCAAATGCCAGTGCTGCAATTAAAAGTGTTATTTTTTCGTTTCCTCTTATGTCTCCTGTTTTTGGTGTTATATCTTCTGGTGCTTTTGTTGGTGTAGGTGTTTCTACTGGCTTATCTTTATATATTGCTGTTAGATCTGTATTATTTTCAATTGCTGTATTTTCATCAAAAACATCTTCTGTTCCCTTTATTACAAATTTTATAAATTCTTTTCCTTCTACATTTTTTACAGTTTCTAGTTCAGCTAAGTCTTTTAAAGTTTTTCCTTTTTCTAGTTCATATCTTTCATCATTTATTGTTACAAATATATAATTTGTAACTGGTATATTTTGAAATTCAGCTTCATTTGCTATAGTTACAGTTGCTCCTTCATATATATCTACATCTACTGCTGTAATATTTCCATTTTGTCCAATTGGTTGACCTTCACTTGTACCAAGGTATAAGTTATTTACAATACTTCCTCCTGTTATATCTAGTGAAACTTTGTTTATTTTTCCTGTAACATTTGGATCTGTTTCTCCTCCAACATATAGTTTATCTACTGTTCCTCCTGCAATTCTTACATCAGCAGATACCATTTCTCCACGATTTACACTTTGAAGTACGGCTATTTGCCCACTTGTTACTTTTAAATTTGCAGTTCCTGTATATCCATTTGATCCACCTGCTATTATATAGTCAAAATTTCCACCATTAATATTTACTGATGTAGTTCCTGTATAAGACATTCCTTCTCCTCCACCATATACTTGGTGAATACTGCCATTATTTACTGTTAGGTTTGCATTCTGTACTCTAGTTTGTGAATCTACGGCTGGAAGGCTTGAATTTGCACAGTTATCACTGTTTGCAAAAATATTTGCTCCTCCTGCTACAGCACTTCCTGTAATTCTTCCTCCGTTTATTATAACATTAGATGTTGTTACATTGCTTTCATGAAGTCCTCCTCCGAATACATTTTTTACTGTTCCACCATTCATTGTTATTTTAGTATCTTCATAGCTTCTACTATCTTTGTGCCCAGCTCCAAATACATTTATATCAGCTGGTACATCTACATTTTTTGTTCCCTCTTCCCAAAATATTGTTGCACCTTCTTGTCCATCTGTTCTTGCTTCTATGCTGATATGTGTTCCATTTGCAAAGAAACATTTTTGTGTTCCATTTAATACATAACCTGTATTTGCATCAAATTCTGGTTCGCCAGCTTTAACATTAGAATTTAATGTAAGTATTACAAATAGTGCAAATGCAAGTAGTATTATTAATAAAGTTCTTCTTTTCATCCTTGTTTTCTCCTTTTTGTTAGATTTTTCAAATATGAAGTTTAATCACATTTAACTTTATTTTGCACTATTTTTTATTTTTATTGCTGGTATTTTTAGGAACATAAGAATGTTAAAAGCACTTTATAACAAAGTGCTTTCTTCTTTATAGAACCTTAAATTTTCCTTTATTACTTGAGAGAGCTTTATTTTCGATGACTTATAGTCTCTTAAATACCCTGAATAAATTTCTTCTATTCCATCTAATCTTCTAAAATCCTCTGGTTTCACAATTTCTGGAAGATTTGTTTTTATTTTAGCTTTTTCAAGTAAATATTTTACAAATTCTGCACAGTAAAAGTAGTGATCTCTCTTAATTTTAGTGTGAATGCTTACTGCACATAAGCCCAATATATTGAATTTATATTCAGATTTATTTTGCTTAAATTCTTCTATTGTTTCTTTTATTATTTCATATTGTTCTTCTGTTACCATCATATGATAAATTTTAGTTTTTGTCTTTTTAAATCTTTTAAATGTGCCTTCATTAATTTTTTCATGTAAAAAACCTGCAACAAAAAAATTATATTTTCTAAGTCTTGCAAAACTATACATTTCACTTAATTCTAAATCTAAAGATATCGAAACATGCGAAAATTCATCTTTTGTAAAACTTCTTATTACTTTTGAAGGTACCGTTCCTGTATATGTTAAAATCAAGTAAATTCCCTTCATTTTTTCCCCCCTTAGCCTTTGGGATTTTTCTATATTGTATCACAACTTAATAAAATTGTAAATGTACTTTTTGAATATTAATGTAAATTTTTTACAATTTATTACTAAAAATATTTAGTTCTATGCTATTAAAGCAACTAGATTAATTCCTTTCTTTCTTATTTGCATAAACCTTATTCATATATTCGTCTGGATAATAAGTATCTAAGAAAATATCAAATTTACTCCTTGGCTCTATATTCTTCCTCCTCTGTTCCTGCCTTTCAGCAGCAGCACATGAAATAGTTATATTAAACACCATAAACAAAGAAAGTGTAATAGTTACTAGTTTAAGCCTATTATTAGCTATTTTCTCTCTAATCTTTGTAATATAAGGTGCAATGAAAATAACATATAAAACTCCTGCAATTCCCCAATATGTGCAGTGTAAAAGACTAGTTCTACCATTTAAGTTAAACATCAGATATGAATAATCCCAAGAAATCGTACCAAAAGCTTTTTCTTGAACATATGAGCTTATATATTCTGTTACACCTCCAAGTACTGCTGTAATCATAAATATCTTTGCATAATGCAAAAGTTTTGCATTATTTCTGTTACAAAGTGCTGTCTCTCTACTTGGCATTTTACTACCTTTTTCAACCTTGCTTAAAACCAAATAATATATTATTCCTCCGAACTCCATATACTGGTGTAAACGGTCCATAAATTAATCCCTGTCTTGATTCAAAGTAACCTTTTTGGAATAAAACGACTATCATTTCATAAATATATCCAAGTATACTTCCTATGATAAATATCCAAAATATTACTGCTAATTCTTGTTTTATACTTTTTTTCTCCATATCAATACCCCATTTATTTATATATCTACTCTTATTATACATTTTATTACGTTTCTTTGGTATAGATTTTTAGTTATTTTTTCTTACATTTTTGTAATCTTATATTTGCATATAGCTTCCCTTTGGAAATATTAGTTTTACATTTGTTCCTTTTTTTAATTTTGATTCTATTTCAATTCCTATTTGTAGTTTAGTGCAAAGTTTTTTGCAAAGATATAATCCTATTCCAGTTGATTTCTTATTTTGTAATCTTCCATTTGTTCCTGTAAAACCTTTTTCAAAAACTCTGTTTAAATCTGCCTCAGGAATTCCAACTCCATTATCTTTTACATACAAAATTACTTTTTCTGCTTTTTCTTTTGCATATATTTCTATTTTCCTTCTATCTTCTTGTTTCATGTATTTTGTACTGTTTTGTATAATTTGACTTAAGATAAATATAACCCATTTCGCATCTGTGTATACATTTATGTCTAAGTCTGTAAGTTCTACACTTATTTTGTCTTGAATTAGCACATTTTTGTTTCTTTTAATACTTTCATTTGCTATATCACTTAATTTGTTAGCTTTTATGTAATAGTCTTTTTCAACTGTATTGCTTCTTGCATAAAATAGTGCTTGTTCTATATAGTTTTCTACTTTATCTAGTTCTTCTGCTATGCTCTTGGTGGTTTCATTCTTGTTATTTTCTATTACCATTTTACTAGCAGCAATTGGGAGTTTTATTTCATGTATCCAAAGCTCTATATATTCTTTATAGTCTTCTGTCATATATTTATATTTATTTACATTTTCTAGCATTGATTTATTGGTGTCTTCTAAAATTTCTTTTAAAAGTTTTTCTTCAATATATGTAGTTTTTTCAATTAGTTCTGTAATTAAGTATTTTTCATCTAAATCCTTTAACATTTTAAGGAGTTTTTTATAAAATCTCTTTTTTGAAAGGTATTCTATCACTATTCCGCAGGACATAAGTTAAAATGATTATTAAAAATGTATATATCTTTACAAATATTCCAAATTTGTATATACTTAGTAGTATTTCTATTGTTATAATAGCAAATAAAATTAAGCCGAATAGCAAATAACTTATTTTTTAGAAAATCTTTAAATTTCATCTATTCTCCCCTTTTACAAGTATATATCCTTGACCTCTTTTTGTTTGTATTAGTTCGTTTAAATCTAGTTCTTCTAGTTTGTTTCTTAACCTTGTGATATTTACAGTTAAAGTGTTATCATCTATAAAACTTTCACTATCCCATAAGCATTCCATAATTTCTTCTCTTGATATTATTTTATCTCTATTCTCACTTAAAAATTTTAATATCCTAAATTCGTTTTTAGTAAGTTCTACTATTTTTTCCCCTTTTTCTATCATGCTTTTTGATGTATTTAAGATAAAATCTCCAAAATCGATTTTATCTTGCATAGTAATGCCTTTTATACTTCTTCTTAATACTGTAGAAATTTTTGCAAGCAATATTTGTATATTAAATGGTTTTGTTATGTAATAGTCTGCTCCATAGTTTATGCTTATAAGCTCATCTAGTTCGCTGTCTCTACTGGTCACAATAATTATTGGCATTTCTGAGACTTTTCTTATTTCTTTGCATATGTATTCTCCATCTGCATTTGGCAGGCTTATGTCTAAAAGCACTAAGTCTGGTTTTATTTTAAGTATATCTTCTAGTGTATTTTCAAATGTCTTTAGGCTTTTTGCTATATATCCATTATTATTTAAAAATATTTCTAATTCGCCTCTAAGTTTCTCATCATCTTCCACAATCAGTATTTTTTGCATTTTAATACCCTCCAAATATTATTATACCACAATTCGTCAAAAAAACAAATTAAGAATTTATGAAAAGTATCACATAAGTTAAAGAAAAGGCTTTAACTTATGTCAAGTATCAAAAATTGTTTATTATAATTATTCTTTAGATGTAAATGAAACCCCTAAACGCAAAATAGGCGTTAGGGGTTTTTTCTTAATTTTTAAATTTATTTTGCACCAATTCCATATGCTGTATCTGGCTTGCTTCCATCTGTTGATTTTGTGTCTATATTTACTTTTCTTAAATCTATTTCTATCATTGGTCGTATTTTATATCCTACTATGTTTTGTTTTGCTACTGTACTTTCAGGATTATATAGTGTATATGAATCTACAATTCCTTTTCCTGTGCATGTAATTCCAAATTCTGGTACTTTTTCTGTTAAATTAACTGAACGTGAACTTAACCAATATGCTGTAAGATCTGTTTTTCCATTTAATGTTTTATATAACAAATAATATTGTAATTGATCTGAAAAGTTTTGAGTTGTAAATTCTACTGGATTCGACCAATATGTTCTTGTAGGTTCTATATATGAGTTTGCTTCATATGTTTTATATATTTCTCCTGAATATAATATTTCTTGCTTGCTTCTTGCTAAGCCTTGTCCTTTTGTGTATGCTTGTCCATCTATGTTTGAATATTCTTCATATTGATATATATATGGGTATTTTCTATTTTCTGTATACTTTATGCTTCCTTTATATGTATTTAACATAGTATTTTGTATGGTTACTGAGCTATCTTCTGGTTTCCAAGTATTTTTATTTAATGCATTTTCTATGTCTTCTATATTAACGCTTCTTGCAACTCCACCTAGTTCGTTATTACTATAACAATTTTCGCATATATCGTTTATTATTTTTACACCATTATTGTATCCAACAACTCCGTCTAGTACTAAAGTTCCTTCAGTTGTAGGACTATCTGCAATTAATAGTAGTTTTGAACCTTGGATACTCCAAATTCTCCAAGCCATTGCTTCTGTTTTAAATTCATTTTTATTATATTCATTTCCAGAATATTTTTCTTCTACCATATATGTTCCTTGTTTTGGTATATATGCAACATATTTACCAACAATGCTTTCTTCTTGTTTCTGCTCTTTCTTTTCTTCTTTTTTAGAACCCGAATTTTCTTCTGCTGAAGCACCAAAGCTGTTGTATGCTGCTTCTTCCTGTGTTGCAGAATTCCTAAGATTTCTAATAATAGTCATTATTCCAAAAGTTACAATTATAACAACTAAAGCTGCAATAATAAGCATCAAAATTGTAGCAATTGGAGACATTCCTTTTTCATCTTTTAGTTTATTTCTAAATTTCATTTGTATCCTCCTTGCATTTTTTATATAGTAATTGTATATTACTTTAAAACTTTTTACAAGTGGTTTTGAGAAATATTTTTTAATATGTCTATTTTCCTTATACTTCTATACTTTCACCTAAATAAATCGAATAAATATATACTTTTGCGACTTTTGTACATAAAGATTTTTCTAGAGCTTGTTTATAAATTTTTAGTTGTTCTTTGTATTTTTCTTTTAGTTCTTCTTTTTGATTTATTTTGTCTGTTTTGTAATCTACTAGTACTATTTCTCCATTTTCTTTTCTATAATATAGGTCTATTATTCCTTGTACTAATATATTTTCTTCTATTTCTTCATCATATATTTCCTTTGCTTTTAAGTTTATGTAAAATGGCTGTTCTTTGTGTATTTCTCTTGCCACCTTCATTTCTTGCCAAATGGTGCTTTGAGTAAATTTTATGATTTTTTCTATTTCTATTGATTCTTTTTCTATTTTAGAGATTATTCCTTTTTTTTCTAATCCGATCTATTAATTTTGTTAGCTTCTCTTTGTCATATTCTACTTGTTCATTTAATTTTTGCAAAATCAAGTGCATTAAAGTTCCTTTTTCTGCACTTGTTAAACTGCTTTTTTCTTTTTCTAAAAACTCTGGTATTTTATATTCTATTTTCTTTTCTTCTTCTATTTCTTGTTTCATATTTTTAATTTTTGTAACTGATGTTTTTGTTAAAACGTTTTTTGGAATTTTATATTTATATTCCCATTCAAGAACTTTCTTTATTTTGTCTTTTTGTTTATTTTCTACTTTTTTTAGTTTTTCACTTAAATCTATTTCTTTTTTTTCTTCCTTTATTAAAACTTGTTTGAGAATTTGTTGTTTTTTATGTATATTCACTTCTAAAATTTCTTTTAGTTCTTTTTCTCTTTTTAAATATACTAATTCTATCCAATCTAAATAACTTAGATATTTTTGTATTATGTTTTTGTTAATCTTTCCTTCTTCATTGCTATATGAATTTAATAATTCTTCCTTTTGTGCTATATTTTTTTTATAGTCTTTGTCTAACCCTGTTATTAATAGTTTTTCTTTGGCTCTTGTTAGGGCAACATATAAAACTCTCATTTCTTCTGATATCATTTCTTGTTTAGATTTTATTTTTATTGCTTCTCTTGCGAGTGTTGTATAACTTTCACCCTCTTCATAATTTATATATTTAGGTCCTAGACCTAAGTCTTGGTGTAGTAATATTATGTCTTGATTTAAATCTCTTACATTGAAGTCTTTTGACATTCCACATAAAAATACTACTGGAAATTCTAATCCTTTGCTTTTATGTATGCTCATTATCCTTATAACATCTTCATTTTCTCCAATTAGTTTTGCACCTGACATATCTTTACTGCTGAGTTTTAGCTTATCTATGAAACTTATGAAATTATATAAACCTTTAAAGCTTGTTGATTCATATTGTTTTGCTCTTTCAAATAACATTTTTAGATTAGAGGCTCTTAATGTTCCATTTGGCATTAAACTTACATAGCTATAATAACCTGTGTCTAAATATATTTTCCATATAAATTCATTAAGTGGCAAGTATTCTTGCTCTCTTTTAAATGTTTCTAGCTTTTCTAAGAAGTTTCTTACCTTTTCCTTTAATCTTTCATCCGCTTCTTCTTTTTTTATATAGTCACACAAGGATTCATAAAAAGCTTTAGATGTTTTGCCGTATTCTTATTTCTATTAGCTCATTATCGTCAAATCCTCCGTATCATTGACCTTAAAACTGTTACTAATGCTATATCGTCTATTGGGTTATCAATTATTTTTAGAAGGCTCATTATTACCTGTATTTCGGTAGAGTCTAAGTATCCGTGATTGGGTATCACAAAATACTGGTAAATTTAGTTTTGAGATTTCTTGTTCATATATTGGAGCAAGTGCTTTTGTAGAACGTAACAAAATTGCTATATCTTTATATGTTATTTTTCTTTTCGTTTTGTCTTTATTAGATACCATGTATCCATTTTCTATTAATTCTTTTATTTTTGATGCTACAAATTTTGCCTCTAAAACTATGTCATCTATTTTTTCATTTATTTTTTCTTCTTTTTCTTCCCCTTTATATATGCTTTCTTCTTCATCTTTTAAGTCTATTATATGTATTTCTGCTTTTAGGTTTTCTCCTTCTACATAATCTGCTCCTAGGTTTAAGTATTCTTCTTTTGTATAATCTATGTCTCCTAAAGCTTTGCTCATTATACTGTCAAATATTATATTTGTTAAGCTTAGCACATTTTCTCTACTTCTAAAGTTTTTAAATAATTGTATTTTTAGATTATCTTCTTTTTCTAAGTCTTCTTTTAGTTTATATGTTTCGTATTTTTCTAAAAATAGTTCTGGTCTTCCTCCTCTAAATTTATATATACTTTGCTTAACATCTCCTACCATAAATATATTATTTCCTTTTGATATTGCAGTTAATATTTTTTCTTGTACTAAGTTACTATCTTGGTATTCATCTATTAGTATTTCTTCATATTTTTCTTTATATTTATTACATACATGTTTTTTATTTTCTCCTTTTCTTAAAATCTCTAGTGCATAATGTTCTATGTCGCTAAAATCTATTATGTTTCTAGCTTGTTTTATTTTTTTGAATTTTTGCATAAATTCTAGTGTTAAATCTTTTACAATAAGAAGTATTTGATACATATTTTTTATTTCTTCACATGCTTCTTCTGATTTTAGATATAGTACATTTTCATTTATTGCTTTTATACTGTCTTTTATTTTGCTTCTTTTATTTTTTACTTTTTCTTTTATTTCGTCTGGTACTTTTTTACTTGCACTAAATCTATCAAAAGCTAAGCAATTTATTTCTTCATACATTTCGTTCCATGTTTTTGTTTCATAAACTACTTTTGTTTTTCTTATGTCTTCTGAAAGTATTACACAGATTTTTTCTGTGTCTTCTTCATATTTTACTCTGTTTAGTTCTTCTTCAAAGCCAGCTATTGCATTTTCTAGTTCATCTTTTGCCATATTAAATAATATTTTACCCCATGATGTTTTTTCAAAACTAATATTTTCTATATTGAATTCTTGTATTTTTTCTTCTAACCATTCTTCTGGAAATGGTGCACTTTGCACAAAATTAAATATGTTTAGTATTAATTCTTTTAGCTGATCATCTCCTTTGTAGCTTGTATACATGTTTACTAGTTTTAAAAAACTTTTGTCTTCTATCTCATATTTTTCATCAAAAAGATCTTCTAAGGCTTCTTGTTTTAAAATTTCTATTTCTGTATTTTCTCCTATTTTAAGGTTTGGAGAAATATCTATTTCAAAAAAATTATTTTTTACAACATCTAGGCAAAATGAATCTATAGTACAAATATTTGCTTTTGATAGTAGCATTAGTTGCTTTTGTAGATGCTTATCTTCTGGCATTTCTTCTATTTTCTTATATATTGCATCTAAAACTCTTGCTTTCATTTCTGCTGCTGCGGCTTTTGTAAATGTTACAACTAATATTTTATCTATATCTATTTTTTCGTTTATTATTTTATTTATTATTCTTTCAACAAGTACTGCGGTTTTTCCACTTCCTGCTGCGGCTGCAACTAGTATGTTTTCGCCTTTTTCATTTATTGCTTGTATTTGTTCTTTGGTCCATTTTACATCACTCATAAAAGCCTCCTGAATTTTTATATAATAATATCATATTATTTTATTTTTTTCCATTTTTTTAATTTTTTTTGTATTTTTGGATATACTAAATCTAAAATGGAGGTAATGTTTATGGAAAATACAGAAGATTTGAAAGTTTTAAAAGAGCTTCATACAGGTGCTCAAATGGGTATTAAAGCTATTTCATATGTTTCTGACAAAACAGAAGATGATGAGTTTAAAAAAGAGCTTAGTACACAGTACAACCAATATGAAGATGTTTTAAACAAAGTAACTGATATTTATAATGAATATGGAGAGGTACCCTCTACTTCTCACATAAAAAATGATGTAATGACTTGGATGGGTGTGCAAATGAATACTATGAATGATAAGAGTAACTCTAAACTTGCGGAGATGTTAATTCAAGGTACTGTTATGGGAATTATTGAGGGGCGTAAACTTTTAAATCATAACCCTAACGTTGCAAAAAATGTTAAAAATTCTTTGAATGAATTTGTTCAGATTCAAGAAAATAGTGTTACTAGATTAAAAGAGTTTTTATAAAATAGATTATGCAAAATTGCCTAGGAACTTTCTTTTAGTTTCCTAGGCAATTTTTAAGTACTAATTATTGCAGCATCCAAAATTTGTAAATAATAGTAGGAATATTATTAAAAAGAATAATATTTCACTATTTCCGCCGCAGCCGCAGCCACCAAATAAGCTACTAAGTCCTCCACAATTATTATTTCCACTACAGCCACATCCTGAATCACATCCACAATTTCTTGGGTCGTTATAAACTCTTTGTTCTTCTTGCATCTCTTTTTACCTTCCTTTCGAATTTTGATTTACTTTATTTTTTAAAAGTTTCTACAATATACTATGATTTTTTCACATTTTATGATACAATATTTATATAATTTTATAGAGAAATGAGGTCATAGTAAATTTTGAAAAAAAGAATAGAACTTTTAGCTCCAGCTGGTGATTTTAAATCATTGATTGCGGCTGTGCAAAATGGTGCAGATGCAGTTTATCTTGGTTTTTCTTCATTTAGTGCAAGAGCTAGTGCGGAAAATTTTACACTAGAAGAATTAAAAAAGGCTATAGAATATGCTCATATACGTAATGTTAAAATTCATTTAGCCCTTAATACTTTAATTAAAAATGATGAGTTTGATGCTGCAATTGCAATTGCGGAAAAAGCTTATGAATATGGTGTTGATGCAATAATTGTTCAAGACCTTGGTTTTGCTATGACTTTGATTAAATATTTTCCAAAGCTTTGTATCCATGCAAGTACTCAAATGACTACTAATAACTTAGATGGAGTTAAAACTTTGGAGCATTTAGGTTTTAAAAGGATTGTTTTAGCTCGTGAGGTTTCTATTCAAGAAATAGAATATATATGTCGTAATACAGATGTTGAAATTGAAGCTTTTATTCACGGTGCTCTTTGTATAAGCTATTCAGGTCAGTGCTTAATGTCTAGTATGATTGGCGGTCGTTCTGCTAATCGTGGAAAATGTGCACAAGCTTGCCGTCTTCCCTATGAACTTTTACAAGATGATAAAGTTATTGATAAAGGATATCTTTTAAGCCCTAGAGATTTATGTGGTTTAGAATATATACCTGGTTTGATAGATGCTCGGTGTTACCTCTTTTAAAATCGAAGGTAGGCTTAAATCTCCTGAATATGTAGCAATTGTAACTAGAGTTTATAGAAAATATATTGATATGTATTTAGCTGGTAAGCCTTTTGAAATTGATCTAAAAGATAAAGATGACCTTCTTCAAGCTTTTAATAGGGGCAATTTTTCATCTCGGTCATTTAAGCCATGATGCTAATCAAGATTTTGTTTGTAAGGAAAAACAGAATAATATGGGTATATATATTGGAAATGTTGCAAATTACAATGATAAAAAAGGGCATATTACCTTAAATCTAAATGAGTCTATTGCAATTCGGAGATTCTATCACTTTTGAAAAAGAACCTACTAAATATAGAATTTCTGAGCTTATGTTCCAAGAAAAAAATATTCCTTTTGCTTGTCATAATGAAATGATTACAATTGGTAGAATGAAGGGAAATATTAAACCTCGGTGATAAGATATTTAAAATTGCAAGTAAAAAACTTTCAGATGAAGCTAAGATTACTTTTTCTGGAAAAGAGATAAAAAAGATTAAACTTAATGCTAAAATTACAGTAAAAAATAATGCTCCTGTCTTAGTTTCTATCCAAGCTAGCAAAGAATATGAAAATTATAAAAATATTAGTGTTAATATAACCTCTGATATAATTCCAGAAGTTGCTATAAATCAACCTTTAACAGCTGAGAAAATTATATCTCAATTTTCTAAAACAAATGATACACCTTTTGAATTTTCTAAAATTGATGTAGATTTAGATGATAATTTATATATACATAGTTTAAGTAGCATAAATGCTTTAAGAAGAGAAGCTTTGGAAAAGTTGCAATTTTTAGTTGTTCGTCAATTTAATAGAGTTCGGAATTTCTGTAAGAGGAAAAACTTTTGAAGAAAAATCTCACAAAACACCTAAAATTTCTTTACTTTTATCTCAGATTAGTCCAAATTTCGACTATACTAGATTAGATGATGTTGATAGAGTATATATACCTCTTCGTTGTTTTAGAAATGTTAAAAACAAGCACGTTATTAAAGCTCTTACTTCTAGATTTAATACTTATATATATTTGCCTGCTGTGATAAACTTAAATTATTTGAATTTATTAGAAAGCTTTATTGCATCTTTTGTCGCATCTTTTGATATTAAAGGTTTTGTCTTCTCTAGTCTGGGAGAACTTAGGATTCTTAAAAATAGAAATTATAATAATTTAGAGCTTATTTCTAATTATACTTTAAATGTATTTAATGATTATACTTTAAATGCTTTAGAAAATAGTAATGTTTCAACAGTTACGCTTTCTCCAGAACTTCATAAAACTGATATACAAAATATGCATTCAAAATGTGACCGAGAGTTAATTGTTTATGGAAAACTAAAAGTTATGACTTCTAAATATTGTCTTCTAGGGCACTCTAATGGTTGTTATCCAAAATGTGATAGTAAGTGCAAGGATGATAAACATTACTATTATTTAAGAGATAGAATGGGACTTTTGTTTAAGGTTATTCCAAATAATTTGCAGACTCTCTCTAATATATATAACTCTAAGACAATTTCAATACAATATAATGATCTAAATATTGATTATGCTCGTATTGATATATTAGAAGAAAGTATTTCAGAGATAAATAATGTTATAAGAACTGTTAGAGAAGGTAAACGCTTTGAAGGACCTAATTTTACAAATGGTAATATGAACAGATTTGTATAAACTTAAAAAAGTGGTCAAATTGCCTTTGACCACTTTTTTTAATATGATGCCATTCCTACTCCAATAATTGCACCAACTATACTATTTATTAATGTAAATATCAGAAATATAATTGAAAGTACTAATCCACATATTGCTTTTCCATTATTTTTAGCTCCTAAACCTTTGGAACTAAAAACTATTCCTGTTATTGTTACAGGATACCCTACAAGTGGTATAATCCAAGCAATTATCGAACATATTCCAAGTATTAATCCTGTTGTTGCATGTGATGAACTTTGAGCCATGGAATTATTATTTTGCGTTTTTACTGCATTTACTTCATTACCACATTTAGAGCAAAACTTTTCTTCTTCATTTAATTTGTTTCCACATTTACTACAAAACATATTTTTCCCTCCTATTTATATCATTATGTCATAATTCAATAATCCATTGTATTTTTATTTTAGCATAAATATATTAGCTTTGTAAAGATATTTAAAAAGATTACAAAGTTATGTAAAAATTTAATATTTGAAAAATAACTCTTGACAAAAGCATATAAACATAGTACAATAATATATGCTACTTTAAAAAGTAGTTATTAGTGGACGGTGGATGTAGCGTAGTTGGTTAACGCGCCAGTTTGTGGCACTGGAGACCGTGGGTTCGAGTCCCATCTTCCACCCCAGAAAAATTAAACATATTGGGCTGTAGCCAAGCGGTAAGGCAGTAGACTTTGACTCTACCATGCGCTAGTTCGAATCTAGCCAGCCCAGCCAATGAGCTCCATGAAAATGCTGAATTTTCAACATTTTTATGGAGTTTTTTATATAGTTTTATTACTAATTTTAATTAAAAAGTTAAAAATACAGGAATTAGAGTTGCATAATAAATTGTTCTAAAATAATTAGGAAGGAATCTTTTTATGAGAATTAAATCATGGATAATAAATAGATTAGAGAAAGATGTAGAAATCTCTGCTGGACATATAGAATTAGAAGATTTAACTGAAGAAGTTAGGGAAAAAATGTTTAAACAATTTGGAGAAGGAGATATTAATTTGACAGAATTTTTAAGTCAAGCTTATAAAAGTGGACTTCCAAGTATTTTTTGTTGCTCAGGACATGGAGCTCGAGGTGCATATGTTATTTTAAAGATAACAGATGAGAATATAGAAATCGCAAGAAAAGTTGGAAAAATTCTATCTAAACATGGAGTAGTGACTAATTTTACAAATGATCATATAAGAGGAAAATATGTTGATTATAGGAATATGAAAACTAGTTCTACTCAATGGCTAAATATTGCTACTCAAAGCTTAAAAAACCCAGAATTATTTGAAGATGTTGAACCAGATATTTACTATCATGAAGAAATGCATCCAACAAGAAAACCTTTTGCATTTGATTTGAAAAAAAGATTACTTTTTTATTTAAGAGGTACAAAACAAATTGTAGAATCTACAACAGTAAGTTCTACACAAAAAGCTAAAAAATCATGGGAACTTTCAAATGAAGAAAAAAGTTCAATAGAAGAAAAACAAAAGTTTATTAATGAGAATAAAATTAATGGAAATTTATTAAAAATGCAGCAAAAAGACGAAGAAGAAAGAATAGATTAAGCTAATTGAGTTAATACCGCTGAAATACAAGTGTTTAAGGATTTTTTTTAATAAAATGAGTTCCAAAAATGTGTCCCAACAAGTATGAAAGTCTATTTTTTCGCAGAAATTATTTTATGAATAAGTATTGTAAAATAGGTTAAAATAGTGTATAATTATAATTTACATGGGGATGTATTTGGTATCGACAGTAACATAGCAGTATAAATAGCGAGTGGTGGATTCGTCTGGCCACCTTAAAAAGACGAAATTTAAAATAAACGCTGATAATAGAGAATTAGCATTAGCTGCCTAAATGTGGCTACGTCTTACTAGAAATGCCTACAGTTTCTAAATAAGGCGAATACTTTTGTAGGAAACAAAACTATTAATGTTTCTAAAATAGTGGGTATAATTTGAAACTACTGAAAGTTTAAAGTTTGTTTATTAGCTTAAACTTTTGGGAAATCTTTTTAATAAACTACACTCGTAGAAGTTTATATGAAAGTGTTATTGGACAGGGGTTCAACTCCCCTCATCTCCACCAACGACGTATCTGTTCGAACTAAATTGAACAGAGAGATACAAATATCATTCTGAAAAGGGATGGTATTTTTTTGTTGCAAAATTGCCATCCAAAAGGAAAGGATGGTGTTTGAAGTGAAGATAATTAAACAAGAACTAGAATTTGAGGAATGTCTAAAACAAAGGCTTGAATTTATATGTGAGTTTTCTAAAGTTACTCCTATTTTTATCAATGGTAGCATTAGAAAATTAGAGAGAACTAATCTTACATATATTGAGCCACATAGAGTAATTATCAAAAATATTACTTTTTTAGTTTTCAATTATTCAAATGACATTTATATTACTAACTTGACTAAAAAGATTAAATTATCAGAGTTAGAAGAATATTTGAAAAATGTATAATTGTAAATAATTGACATTTCTTAAAATCGTGATATAATATAGTCAATAAATTGTGTATAGCTGTTCGTCAAAAGCTGTACAATTATGAGTACTTTGAAAAAATTATATTATATTGCATTATTGTATTTTAGTTTATGATAAATGGATTTAAGAGATGTCAAGGGTACTCGTGTACTTTGATGTCTCTTTTTTGATTGGAGGTTTAAGAATTGAACGAAGAAAAGAAAAAATGTGGATTATATATGAGAGTTTCCACCGAAGACCAAGCACGCGAGGGATTTAGTCTTCCAGAACAAAGAGAAAGATTAGAAACTTTTTGCAAATTTAAAGGTTATGAGATAGTAGATTATTACGAAGATGCTGGAATAAGTGCTAAAACTGGTAATTATAGACCAGAGTTTGAAAGATTAAAAGCTGATATTAAAGCTAAAAAGATAAATACTATTGTTGCCCTAAAACTAGATAGAATAACAAGAAGTATATGTGACTGGGAAAAACTAATAACTTTTTTAGATGACAATAATGCTTATCTTGACTGTGCTAATGATGAAATAAATACTACAACTGCAAATGGAAAAATGATTTCAAGACTTTTAATGAGTGTAAGTCAAAATGAAATAGAAAGAACTAGCGAAAGAACAAAAGTAGGACTAGCAGGAGCAATAAAGTCAGGACATATTCCTCACGTTGCCCCATTAGGCTATAAGCACGAAGATAAAAGATTAGTAATTGATTATTCTACTAAAGATATTGTAATTAGAATATTTGATTTATATTACAATGGCTATTCTTATCAGAAAATAAGTAATCTATTTAATGAAGAAAAGGTATTAGGAAAAGATAACTGGAGAGATTCAACTATACAAACTATTCTTGAAAATGAGATATACAAAGGTGACTTTATTCACGGCAAAAGAACAAAGCACCCTACTTACTATGAAGATGTTGTTGAGCCAATAGTCTCAAAAGAAATGTGGGAAGATTGTCAAGTGCAGAAAAAGAAAAATTCAAGAAGTTTTCAAAGAACATTGACTTATTTATATTTACAGAAACTTAAGTGTCCTAAATGTAATCGTATTTTAGGTGGTAAAGCTACTACAAAGAAAAGTGGAAAATCTTACTTCTACTACTATTGTAATGATTGCAAAATTGAATTTAAAGAAAAAGTTATAAACGATTATTTCAATCAATTTATTAGTGAATTAGTAGAATATGACTCTGTTGTAAATCAATTCTTCTTGCCTATGATAAAGCAAAAGTTTGATGAGCCTAAAGAACAATTAGAGAAAGAAATCAAAGAACAAAACAATAAACTTGAAAGAATTAAAAAAGCCTATATCAATGGAGTATTTGAACTAAAGGAATATAACGAAGAAAAGAAAATTGTTGAAAATGCTATTGAAGAATTACAGAACAAATTAGAAATTACTGATTGCACCGAAGAACTAAAATTTACACCAAAAGATATATTACTAAAAAGAGATATTGATTTCATTAACAAGGTTAAGCTAGAACAAGAATATAAAGCAAGAACTAAAACTTGGAAAGACTATACCAGACAAGAACAAGCAGAACTTATAATGAAATATGTTGATGACATAGAACTTACTTTAGTTGGGAACGAAGTAGTTGTAACACAAATAAATTTTAGAGAATCAATTTGTAAACCTTGTCAGGAATTATATGATAATGGTTATATTGATACAACAAAACCTATGATACTCGGCAATGTGCTTGGTAGTGTTAGATTTAGTAATTACTTGCCAGAGGAAGAAGTTGGCGAAATCATTATGAGATTAAGGCAATATTATGATGTTCATTATACAGAGGCAACATACTATGTAGATAAACAAGTATTTTATTTCAATTTTGCTGAAGATAACTCTGCTATTGTTAGAGTATTTCCATTAAAAGATTATTATAAACTAGATCCAGAGGGAAAAATGGAAACGTATGAATTTGGAATACTTTATATTAATGAGGAAGATAAATTTCAAATGAAAGAAATTGATACTGCATTTGATTATATACCAGATGAAACAAACGATAGTGTAATTTATACAAAAGAGCCTACTCCTATTTCAGTAGGTGTTAAGCCAGTAAAGTTCTGCGAAGAAATGCAAGAAGAAA
>CANSNA010000008.1 GCA_947648255.1 uncultured Clostridium sp.
CAGGCACCGTAAGGGACTTTCACCCTCAAGTTGTTGCCCATGCTGGGCACACTAAGAATATCAGATAAAAATTAATTTTTATCTGATATTATTTTTTACTTAAAAGTTAAAAATAATCCAGAAAACATATTGACATAAGATAATATGCATGATAAAATATTAACACATTTACCAGGTAGGAGGTGAGAAGAAATGGAAGATAAACAATTTAAATTAATTATGGAACAAATGAAAACAATGCAAAAACAACTTAATGGTATGCAGAAGCAAATGAATAATATACAAGAACAAATCAATAGAAAACAAGAAGAAACAAACAAAAGACTTGATAAAATAGATTTAGACCACAAAGACTTTAAAGAGGGTATTGGAGTGTTATTTATCGATTTAACAAAGGAAGTTAATAAAAATACAAAAGGAAGAAAAATTATGAGCAAATATATTGATAATTTGTATCAATTAGTGCAAGATAGATAATTAAATTCAATGCTTAATTTATTCGTTGTAATGCAAAAATTCTTTTTGCAAAATTTTCCAATTACAAATTACGAACATTGACAATTTACATAAAATATAGTATAATTGAAAAGTAAAATATGCAAAAAATTTGTTAAATGCATATTTGCAAAAAACAAAGAAAGTGAGGTTTATAAGCTAAAATCTGTATCTTTTAACAACTAGTGCCATTTAATCATAAGGAGGTCTAATATGCCAACTTTGGTAAAAATTAAAACGGTCCTGGAACATCCTGAGAAGTACGGAGATATCACCAGCAGAGATATTGAGTACAGACCAGATAATAAAAAACGGGTCTTTTTTCAAGGCTTGACAGGTGGAATTTCGGATCAAGATATCTATTCTGAGCAAAATCATAGATATCTTCCTGTCCTGTTTGAAGACAAAGTTTACCTCGTTTCAAAAAGTACTACCTGCCACAGCTTGATCCTTACAGGTATAAATGGATATAAAAATGCCACCATACTTTTGAGGGATTTTGCAAGGCTATATAACAATGATAGCTTGAGGGCAGAAGGTTTTATTTGGGACGAGGAGACCATCCAAATTATGGAATCTCTGCCAAGTGAGTACCGCACTATCAAAGGTGAGATCTACTGGACTGAAATCAAAGAGTGTATTCCTGAGCGTGATTTCTTTAGGGCTTGCTATGGAGTACAATGTATGACTGATGAAGGGTTAGAGCACAAACCTCTTTATATTTGGGGCGGAAGGTATGGTAAACAGGGGTACCCTGTTAAAGCCAAACTTAGGCCACTTATCAGGCTTGATCCCGATACCATTATGGATGTGGACATGATCACGAACTATCTTGAAGCACCAATTAAAATTTACAGAGTTTCCTAAGCTGAAACCTTAAAAAGCCAAAGACTCACAGTTTAAACTGTAAGCCTTTGGCTTTTTAAAATATAAATTAAGTGGTGAAGTTTAACCTTGCTTTTGAAGTAATAAAAATAAAATATTACTTCAAAATACCTAGCTTGTAATTATAAATTTTTCTCTAAAAAAAGTTGCAATTTAAAAAGTAGAATGATAAAATATAATAGTAAATTTAGGATAAAAAACAAAAAAAGCAGAATGGAGAGAAACAATGGGAAAAGCAAAAAAAAGTACAGGAAAGAGAAAAAAGAAGAAACAAGATGCATATGTTCAAGCAATAATTATAATAATATTTAGCATAGTACTTGCAGTACTTATATATGGACAAACAGGTTCCTTTGGAAGAGGACTAAGTTCTATGCTTGGCGGATTAATGGGTTGGATAAAATATGTTCTTCCAGTAGGAATATTCATTGTAGGAATAGTTCTTACTAAAGAAGCTAAAGACCTTGTTATGCCTAAAATAATACAGCTCTCAGTTATAATACTGTGTATTTGTGGAATAATGAGTTTAATGCAAATATCTAATAAGAATATAAATGTAGATGATGATTTTGGAGACATAATTGTAGAAAGTTATGATATAGGAACTAAAAATAAAGGCGGAGGAGCATTAGGAACAATTATTGCAGTACCTATGTCAAAAACAATTGGTGTTGCTTCATATGTAGTGCTAATTGGAATTTCAGTACTTCTTTCAATTTTTACATTTGGAATAAAGCCAGCAGAACTTATTGACAAACTTATAGAAAGAAGGCAAACTTCAAGATATGATGATGATGACGAAGAAGAGGAAGAAGTAGTTTCTAAAAAAGTAAGAGAAAGAGATAGAGAGAGAGTAAGGGAAGCAGGAAGAACAAAAAAGAGACCATCTGTTATTATGGAGAACTTATTTGATGATGATGAGATGGAAGATAAACCTAAGTATGATCATGATATACCTTTAGCATTTGATGAAAAGAAAATAGAACAAGAAGAAGAAATAAAACCAAAGAAAATAAAAGAAGAAAAAGAAAGCAAAAATGAAAAAATAAAAGAAGAGAAAAAAGAAGCTCCACAAGGAGACTTTATAGAAGCTAACCTATTTAAAGAAAAGAAAGAAGAGAAAAAGGAACAAACAAAGCAAGAGTTGCAATTAGAGCATTCACAAATAGAGCTGGATGAAAATTATGAATTTCCACCTATAGCATTATTAGAGCAAGGAGAAGGGAAGAAACTAAGATCAAAAACAGAACTTACAGAAAATGCTTTAAAACTACAAAAGACACTACATAGCTTTGGTGTATCAGCAAAAGTAGAAGATGTAGCAGTAGGTCCTGCAATTACAAGATATGAATTAAAACCAGCAGAAGGAGTTAGAGTAAGTAAAATTGCAAATCTTGCAGATGATATAGCACTAAACTTAGCAGCTCAAAGCATAAGAATAGAAGCACCAATTCCACGGAAAACAAGCAGTACGGAATAGAAATACCAAATAAAGACACAGAAATGGTACATTTAAGAGATATATTAGATTCAGAAGAATTTGCAAAATCAGAATCAAAACTTTCTATGGGACTTGGTAAAGACGTAAGTGGTACAAGAGTGATTGCAGATATTGCAAAAATGCCACACTTATTAGTTGCACGGAAGCACAGGCTCAGGAAAGAGTGTATGTGTAAATACTCTTATAACAAGTATTTTGTATAAAGCAAAACCAAATGAAGTAAAACTTGTAATGGTAGATCCAAAAATTGTAGAACTTTCAGTATATAATGGAATACCTCACCTTCTTATTCCAGTTGTAACAGATCCAAGAAAAGCAGCAGGAGCACTTGCTTGGGCGGTACAAGAAATGGAAGATAGATACGCAAAATTTGCCGCAAAAGGTGTCAGAGATATAAAAGGGTATAATAAATCACTAGAGGAAGATAGAGAAGAAGAAGGAGCAAGAAAGCTACCACAAATAATTATAATAATAGATGAGCTTGCAGATCTTATGATGGTTGCTGCAAAAGATGTAGAAGATGCAATATGCCGTTTAGCACAAAAAGCAAGGGCTGCTGGAATGCACTTAGTTATTGCAACACAAAGACCATCAGTAGATGTAATAACAGGATTAATCAAAGCAAATATACCATCTAGAATCGCATTTGCAGTTTCTTCACAAATAGATTCTAGAACAATTCTAGATATGCCAGGAGCTGAAAAACTTTTAGGAAAAGGAGATATGCTTTACTACCCAACAGGAGTGTCAAAACCTACAAGGGTTCAAGGAACTTTTGTATCTGATAAAGAAGTAGAAAAAATTGTAGACTTTATAAAAAGAGATGGAGAAGCAACATATAATGAAGATATAATAGAATCAATAGAAAAAGCAAATAAATCAGACAAAGAAAAAGAAATTGAAGCAGACGAAGATGATGATACAGACCCAAGACTAAATGAAGCAATAGAACAAGTACTAGAATATGGACAAGCCTCAGCATCATTTTTACAAAGAAAATTAAAAGTGCGGATATGCAAGAGCACGGAAGAATAATAGACCAAATGGCAGAAAGAGGTATAATTTCAGGATATCAAGGAAGTAAACCTAGAGAAGTCTTAATGACAAAAGAAAGATGGCAAGAGCTTCAAAATGAGCCACATGTAGAAGAAGGAGAAGAGCTTGTAGGAGAAACAGAAGAATAAAAGGAAAGGGTAAAAACAAATGAAAACAAATGACATTATATCAAAATTCCAAAGCAACAATAATAAATTAGAAACAGTTTTATCTAAAAAAGCCTTTGCAGGAGATGTAAAAAATCTCCTGCTTAGTATGCTATATAATATAACTAGCTCATATAATGAATATGCAAGGATAAAAGTAAATGTAGAAGCTAAAAACAAGTTTGTAGACGATATTATAGCAATAATAGAAAGTTGTGAAAGCATAGAACTTATAAATGCCAGTAGTGATGAAGGAAAAAAACTCGCAAAGCAAGGGCTCACATGCGAAGTAGACACATATCTAAAAACAATAAAAGTAATTCCAACAGAAAAAGCTATGCTTTTTGCATTATTTAAAATGAATGATACAAGAATGTATATAGATGAGAAATACCATTTACTAACTACTGCATTACCTGAGATGTTAAATGAAGGACATGATATAAATAATATAGAAATAATACGAGACTTTACATCATGGTCATGGAACACAGTCTTATCAGATATAAGCGATATTGACTGTAATTTGGTATATCAAAATTTGCAAATGCTATTAGGGTATAAATTTTTAGAAGTTTGGATGAGGCTTTCAAACCAAAAAGAATTACTAGAAAAGTTAGAAAATGAACTAACAGAGCATTATGGTGATGATAGAGCAAAAAAAATACTAGATAATATTTATAGACTATCAATAATTGTATGTGCCCAAAGAAATAAAACAGAAAAGCAAAGACTTATAGAAGAAAAAGAATGGGAAGAAGCAGAATTAGATAAACTAAAGGATAAAACAAAACTTGTTGAAGAAATGACAAAAATAAAAAAAGAAAAAGCAAAAGAAATTAAAAGACTAGATGAAATAATTAGGAATGAAGAACTATTAGCTAAAGAATTTGAAGAAAGAAATAAAAAGCTAAGTGAATATAAAAAAATATTTAGTGTAGAGGTTTTACTTGGAACACTAAAAAAAGAAAGAAAAAAAGCCTTAGGAGAAATAGAGAATTGCAATAAATTATTAGATGCAAAAAATTATGTAGAAAGAAGAAATCAACTAGAAAAAGATATAGATCTACTTAAGGATGTAAAGACTATTAGAAATAAAGAAAAATATAAAATATTACTTCAAAAACTATTTATAAATTGCCTTGAAGATAAAGTGTATAAAATAACAACAATAGAGCAAAAAAAAGAAGCTTTAGCGATTTTGTATGTAATAAGGTATTATAAATTTGTAGCATTTGATGAAGAAAAATTTATAAAAGATATAGAAGAATTAGAAGAAGACTTAGACAAAATAGAAGGAAAAATGCTTCAAAATCTTTTTGAAATAAAAGCAATAAATCCTATAACAAAAGATATTGAAACAGATATAGGGATAATAAAACCAATTTTAAATAGCAGAATAATGGACCTTGCAAATGTAAGCATACAAGTTATGCAGGCAGCAGACAAAATAGGTGTTAAAATCTATGATGGAAATATTTTAGAAATAGAATTTACAATTCCAAACTTAAACAAAGTAGAAATAAAGGGAAAGAAAAAAATAAAACTATTTACTAAATAAAGGAGGAATTTGAAGTTGAAAATTACTTTTTTAGGGGCAGCAGAAGGAGTTACAGGCTCAAATTTTTTAGTAGAAGGTCGGCGGAAAAAAATTTTTAGTAGACTGCCGGAATGTTTCAAGGAAGTAAAAAAGAAGAAGACAAAAACTATGATGAATTTGCCTTCGATGTAAAAGAAATAGACTTTGTATTACTTACACATGCACATATAGACCACTCAGGTAGAATTCCAAAACTATATGTAGATGGATATAGAAATCCAGTTTATGCAACAAAAGCAACTTGTGATTTGTGCCGGTATAATGCTTCCAGACAGCCGGTCATATCCAAGAAATGGAAGTAGAATGGAAAAATAGAAAAAGACAAAGAGAAGGAAAGCTAGGATATCCACCAATCTATACAGCAGAAGATGCTGAGAAATGTTTAAAACTATTTGAAAGCATAGAATACAATGAACTTGTTCAAATAGACCAAAACATAATAGTTAGATATAATGATGCAGGACATATGCTAGGTTCAGCAATAATTGAAGTGTGGGTAAAAGAAAATCGGAAAAACAGAAAAAATAGTATTTACAGGTGATATAGGTAATAATGACATACCACTTTTAGCATCCCCAACAATGATAGAATCAGCAGACTATGTTGTGATGGAATCTACTTACGGAAATAGACTTCACATGAAAAATGGAGATAAAGCAGAATTGTTTTTAAACATAGTTTATGAAACTATAAGAAAGGGTGGAAACGTAGTAGTTCCATCATTTGCAGTGCGGAAGGACACAAGAAATACTATATGAGCTAAACAGGATAAAAGAAAACACTAAAGATGAAACCTTTATTAACAAATATAGACTATTAATGGAAACACCAGTATATGTAGATAGTCCACTTGCAATATCAGCAACAGAAGTATTTAAAAATAATGAAGACCTATTTGATGATGATGTAAAAGAAGAAATTAGAAGTGGTGATGATCCTCTAGAATTTAAAGGCTTACAATTTACTAAAACTGCTGAAGAATCAAAGGCATTAAACGAAACAGGAGAGCCAATGATAGTAATTTCAGCAAGTGGAATGTGTGATGTACGGAAGAATCAAACATCACTTAAAACACAACCTTTGGAACTCAAATAATACAATATTATTTGTAGGATATCAAGCTCCAGGCACTCTAGGAAGGAAAATAGTAGAAGGTGCCAAAAAAGTGAAAATATTTGGAGAAGAAATAGCGGTAAATGCTAAAATAGAATACATTGAAGGATATTCGGGTCATGCAGACCAAGAATGGCTTTTAAACTTCATATATTCATTTATAAATAAACCAAAACAAATAATACTAGTACATGGTGAAAGAGAAGCTCAAAATGAATTAAAAGAGAAAATACAAGAAGAAGCAAAGATCCCAGTAACCATTCCTAAATATGGTGAAATATATAATGTAGAAAATGAAAAAGTAAGTTTTGATGGAAGATTAGAGCTTGAATCAATTAAGAGAATAAGAAGAGTAGAAATTGTAAATAAAGTAAAAATGCTAAAAGATGAAATGAACGACATGGAAGAAATACTAAAAACAGATATTTTAACAGAGGAAGTAAAAGATGATGAAATAAATAGCATAACACTAAAGCTAAAAGAGATAGAAAAACTTATAGTTAGTATAATAGAATAGGAGAACATATGAAAACATATTTTAATGATGCAATAATAGGAAACAAAGAAGTAAGATGTGGATTAACAGATAAAGGAGAAATTGTTAGAATTTGCTACCCAAATATAGACTATAGACAGTTTATAGAGCATTTGCACATGGGAGTAAAAGTAAATGATTCTGGAATAATATATCTCCATAATGATGTAAATAATGTATATAAACAAGAATATTTAGAAGATACAAATATATTAAAAACCGAAATAAAAAACACATATTTTAATTTAAGAATGGAACAAACAGACTTTGTTTCAATGACAAACAATGTAATAATTCGAAAATATGTATTCACAAATGAACATGAAATTAGTCTAGATATAAAATTCTTAGTTCACTCAAAAATGCTAACAGAAGAAAGTAATTTTGTAGGAGCAAAACTTATAGAAGCTGGTATGTTACAATATTCGCATAATTATAATATGGCAATATTTTCAAACGAATTAAGCTTAAATTCACACAAAATAAATGGAATAGATGATGAAATAAAAAGTGGAAACTTGTATGATAAAGACTATATAGGAATGACAAATAATTCAGGAATAAGCTATGAAGTAGGAACCTTAAAACCAAAAGAAACAAAAGAATTTAGTATTATGATTTATCTTTTTGAAAATAACGAAAAAGATAAAATAGAAGATTTAGATGCAAGTATAGATAAAATGAGAAAGCTAGAACCTAAAAAGGAATTTCAAAGTACAAAAAAATATTGGAAAAGCTATCTAAGAACACATATTACAAGAATAATTGAAGAAGACACATCAAATAGAAAAAACACAAATAATATTTACAAAAGAACAATACTTTTATACCCATTACTTCAAAATGAAAAAACAGGTGGAATTGCAGCAGCAATGGAAGTAGATGAAAATTTCTCAAAATGCCGGTAGATATTCGTATTGCTGGCCAAGAGATGCAGTTTATATAACTAAAGCACAAGACCTATTAAAAATGGGAAAAGAAACAGAAAAATTTTATAAAATATTTTGCAGAAATACACAAAATAAAAATGGAATGTGGGAACAAAGATTTTTTACAGATGGAAAACTAGCACCTTGCTGGGGGTACCAAGTAGACGAAACAGCAAGTGTAATTTTTGGTGTTTATGACCATTATACTAGAACCCAAGACAAGAAATTTTTAAAAGATAACTTAAAAATGTTAGAAAAGGGAGTAAAATTTCTAGAAACATACTTAGAAGATATATTTAAAGAAAAAAAAGAAATACATGTCAGTTATGACTTATGGGAAATGCATGAAGGAATAAGCACATATTCACTTTCAGCAATTTTTGGAGCTTTCCAAAGTATGTTAAAAATCTATGAAACACTAGAAGAGGTGCAAGAAAATAGACTAAAACAAGAAACAATTACAAAACAAAAAGAAGACCTACTACAAGGACTAGAAGACATAAAAGAATATATAAAAGAAAATTTATATAGTGAAGAAAAGAAGAGCTTTATAAGAAGCAAAGAAGACAAAAGTTTAGACATAGCTGTACTTGGACTAGTTACTCCATTTGAAGTATTTTCACCAAATGAGAGAAAAATAACAAATACAATAGAAACCATAAATCTAAATTTAAGAACATACACAGGGCGGATATCTAAGGTTTGAAGGTGACCATTATACAAAAGATAGACCATGGGTTATTGCAACTTTATGGATGTCCTTGTATTATCTTCAAATTCATGATACAATACATGCAGCAGAATGTTTCGAATTTGTAGTAAACTCAAGTTCAAAACATCGGATTTTTAGCAGAGCAAGTTAATAATAACGAAATGAAACCAGCATGGGTAATAGGGCTTGCATGGTCTCACGCAATGTTTGTTATAGTACTTGAAGAACTAATAAAACTAGGAGCAATTTAGAAAGGAAGTAAAAAATGAAGAAATATTTATTTACATCAGAAAGTGTAACAGAAGGGCATCCAGATAAACTATGTGATTTAATATCAGATACAATATTAGATAAATGTTTAGAGCAAGATGAAAATTCACGAGTTGCAGTAGAAACATTTGCATCAAATGACAAAATCACAATAGCTGGGCAACTTACAACAAATGCAAAAATAAACATTGAAGAAATAGCAAGAGAAGTATTAAAAAGCATAGGATACAAAGGAAAAGGAATAGATATAGACTATGAAAATTGCAAAATAGATGTAAATATAACAAAACAGAGTGCAGATATAGCACAAGGAGTAGATGTAGGAGGAGCAGGAGATCAAGGCATAATGTTTGGATTTGCGAGTTCTGAAACAGAAGACTACATGCCATTTGCAATAGATCTTGCACATAAACTATCAAAAAAATTGACAGAAGTAAGAAAAGAAAAGATATTACCATATCTAGGACCAGATCGGAAAAACACAAGTTACAGTAGAATATGAAGAAGAAAGACCAAAAAGAATAGAAACAATATTAATTTCAAACCAACATGATAGTGAAATTTCACTAGAAAAAGTAAAAAAAGATATAATAGAAAAAGTTATAAAAGAAGTAGTAAACCCTAAATATTTAGATGAAAACACAAAATATTACATAAATCCAACAGGCAGATTTGTAATACGGAGGTCCTCTAAGTGATACAGGATTAACAGGTAGAAAAATAATAGTAGATACATATGGTCGGATATGCAAGACATGGTGGAGGAGCATTTTCAGGAAAAGATTCAAGTAAAGTAGACAGGAGTGCAGCATATATGCTTCGCCATATTGCAAAAAATGTTGTTGCAAATGGATATGCAAAAAAATGCGAAATACAAATTGCTTATGGGATAGGAATTGCAAAACCTATATCAATATATGTTAACACCTTTGGAACAAATACAATTTCAGAAGAAGAGATAAAAGAAAAAATACAAAACAAATTTGACCTAACTCCAGACCGGAATTATAAAATATCTAGGTTTAAGAAAACCAATATATGCTAAAACTACAAACTATGGTCACTTTGGAAAAGAAGGATTACCATGGGAAGAAATAATAGAAATTTAAACTAAGATGTTACTAAAAAATATAGTAAAAAGACTGCTTTAGTGGGGCAGTCTTTTTGCCAGTATTTTAATTAAAAATACAAAAATAAAAAATTACTTGCAATAATTAAAAAAACGAAATATAATAATAAAATAGAGAAAATAAAGAAATGAGGATAAACAAAATGAAAATAGGAATTGTTGGGCTCCCAAATGTAGGAAAGAGTACAATGTTTAATGCAATTACAAACGCTGGTGCAGAATGTGCAAATTATCCATTTTGTACAATAGAGCCAAATGTCGGAATGTGTGCAGTGCCAGATGAAAGACTTGATGAGCTTACAAAAATTTACAAGCCAGAAAAAACAACACATGCAGTAGTAGAATTTGTTGATATTGCAGGGCTTGTTAAAGGAGCAAGTAAAGGAGAAGGACTACGGAAACCAATTTTTATCACATATTCGAGAAGTAGATAGTATTTGCGAGGTAGTAAGATGCTTTGAAGACTCAAATGTAGTGCATGTAGATGGTAGTATTTCACCACTTAGAGACATAGAAACAATAAACTTAGAACTAATTTTAGCAGACATTGAAACAGTGGACAAAAAAATAGAAAAAGCAAAAAAAATGCTAAAAGCAGATAAAAAATATGCTTTTGAAATAGAAGTATTAGAAAAAGTAAAAAAAGTATTAGAAGAGCGGAAAATCAGCAAGAACAATAGAATTTACAGAAGAAGAACTAGAAATTGTAAAAGATGCATATTTGCTTACAATAAAACCAATACTATACATAGCAAATATTAGTGAAGAGCAAATTTTATCAAATGATACAGATCATCTTGTAAATGAAGTAAGAGAATATGCCAAAACAGAAAATGCAAAAGTCATTCCACTATGTGTAAAAATAGAAGAAGAACTTTCTACATTAGATAGAGAAGACAAAAAAGAAATGCTAGAGGCACTTCGGACTTGAGGAATCAGGTTTAGATAAAGTGATAAAAGCAAGCTACGACCTTCTTCGGTCTAATGTCATTTTTAACAGCAGGAAAGCCAGAAGTTAGAGCATGGACAATAAAAAAAGGAACAAAAGCACCAGAAGCTGCAGGGAAAATACACTCAGATATACAAAGAGGATTCATAAGAGCAGAAATTGTTTCATATGATGATTTAATAAAAGAACGGTGGTCAAATGAACAATATAAAAGAAAAAGGATTACTCCGTTTAGAAGGAAAAGACTATATTATGCAAGATCGGAGATATTGTTTTATTTAGATTTAATGTATAAATATAAATAAATTTTGTAAGGAGGAAATTTATGGAAAAATCAGAAGCAAAGTTTTTAGAAGAAAAACTTTCTAATCAAAAAAAGTCAGGTTGGGAAAGTGCAAGTGAAGAAGAAAAAAAGCTAATCTTCAAATTTGGAGACGAATATATTTGGTTTTTAAATAGATCAAAAACAGAAAGAGAATTCGTAAAGTCTGCAAAAGATATTTTAGACAAAAACGGTTTTAAAGATGTAAACTCTATGGATAAAATATCAGAAGGAGATAGAGTTTATTATATAAATAGAGATAAAAGTATGTATATTGCAGTAATAGGAAATAAAAAGTTAGAAGAAGGCTTAAATCTAGTAGGAGCACATATAGACTCTCCAAGATTAGATTTAAAGCCAAACCCATTATATGAAGACACAGAATTTGCATATTTTAATACTCAATATTATGGAGGAATAAAAAAATATCAATGGACAGCAATCCCACTTAGCATACATGGAGTTATTGTTAAAGCAAATGGAGAAAAAATTGATGTAAATATAGGAGAAGGAGAAGAGGATCCAATATTTACAATTACAGACCTTTTACCTCACTTAGCAAAAGACCAAATGCAAAGGAAACTTACAGACCGGAATAAATGGAGAAGACCTAAACCTTCTTATTGGAAATATGCCTTATGGAGGTTCTGATATTAAAGAAAAAGTTAAATTAAATGCACTTAGACTTTTAAATGAAAAGTATGGAATAACAGAATCGGATTTTCAAAGTGCAGAGCTTGAATTAGTACCAGCATTTAATGCAAAAAGTCTTGGATTTGATAAAAGCATGATTGCAGGTTATGGTCATGATGATAAAATTTGTGCTTATAGTTCACTTAGAGCTATATTAGAAGCAAAAGTACAAGATAAAACAGCTGTATGTATTTTATCAGATAAAGAAGAAGTGGGAAGTATGGGAAACACAGGTATGGAGTCACAAACTTTTGACTATTTTGTTTCTATACTTTTAGACAAAACAGGAGAGAATAGACCTAATTTATTAAATAAAGTATTTTGTAATTCTAGCATGCTTTCAGCAGACGTTGGTGTAACATATGACCCAATTTATGGAGCCGTTAGTGATAGAACAAACTGTGCATATTCAGCTTATGGAATTTCTTTTGACAAATATACAGGTTCTCGTGGAAAAGCAGGTGGTTCTGATGCAAATGCAGAGTTTATTGCAAAACTTAGAGGAATTTTAGAAAAAAATGGAATACAATATCAATTCGCTGAGCTTGGAAAAGTTGATGTAGGCGGTGGAGGAACTATCGCATATATTTTAGCCAACAAAGGCGTAGAAGTAATCGACTGTGGAGTACCAGTACTATCAATGCATTCACCATACGAAGTAGCAAGTAAATATGACATTTATAGTGCATATAGAACTTACAAAACTTTCTTTGAAGAAGTTTAAGATAATATGTAAAGTCAACTAAAAGAAGTGATAGTAAATTTTATTATCACTTCTTTTAAAAGGCTATTTTATATATTCTTTTAAAAGTGGTTGAATTTGTTTTCCTTTTAGTGCCTGCTCAATTGTTGGAATTACTAAGTCAAAGTGTGCAACAAGAGAATTTGGCTTTTTTTCAAAATCATCTTGACCATATGGCACAAAATATACGTATTTTAAATTCATTAATTTTGCTATGTTTCCTGCACTTAAACCTAATCCATCATTTGTAGAAACAGCAATTACGATCGGACTTTGATTTCTTAAAGTTGCTTTTACTGCTAAGTTTGCGGCATTATCTGTTATACTGTTTGCCATTTTTGCCATGAAATCACCTGTTGCTGGCAAAACTAACATTGCATCCATTTTATATATTGGACCAAATTTTTCAGCTTCTACTATGTCTTTTATAACTGTTTTTCCTGTAATTTCTTCAACTTCTCTTACAAAATCTTCTGCCTTTCCAAACCTTGTGTCATAATCTATTACCTTATTTGATAACACAGGGTATAAGTCATAGCCATTTTCTTTTAACTCTTTTAGAACAATTAGCACCTTTTTTAAAGTACAAAAAGATGCAGTTATTACTACTCCTATTTTCATTTTTTATCAATCTCTTTCTTTAATGTTTTAAGTAAAATTTCAGATGCCTCTTTAGGTGCATACTTACTCGGAATTCCAAGGTATAATTTGTAGTCTACTTTATCTTTATATTTCCCAATAATTTCCTCATTAACTCCATAAGGGTATGAAGCAATATCCAAAATATATGGCACATATTCAGAGGAAAATGCCTCCTCAGGGATTATGTTATAAGGAACAGTATTTATTACTATATCACACACTTTAAACACATCTAAGATGTTTTTATCATTTAGAGGGTAATAGTTTAAAACTTTATCAGTATATATAAGTTCTTTAGGTCTTGATATAATAAAAGTCTTTATTCCGACTATCGTTTAGTCTCCAATATAGTTCTTTTCCTAAAGTTCCATAGCCTATAACACAAACAGCATCATTTTTCTTATTTTCTATATCTGCAAGTGTGCCCTGAATAGTAAGTTCATCGTTTGTATTTTTTACCTCTTCATAATCTAAAAAGCTAATAAGATTTAGATCTCCGAATTAAATCTTGTAGTTTTTGAGTTTTTAAACCTGTAAAAAATATAGTATTTGGATTCAAATTTTCAAATAACTTATATGAAAGCTTTAAATTACCGATTTTCAGTTTTTATTTCCATATTATCTGTAATTCCACTAATAGGAAACAGAATAACATCATAGTTAGATAAATTAAGAGTTTCCAAATGTTTTTCTTGTAAGTACAAATTCTCATCTAGAGTATTAAAACCCACATAAAAGACCAAATGCTCTTTTGAAAGGCTCTTCATCATATATTTATATCTTTTATCTCCACCTAAAAATAAAATTTTCATAACATCCTCCATTTCAATAATATCATATTTATTTTTAGCAAAAAAAGTTACTGTGCATAGAATATTATTAATTAAAAATTTAAGGAGGAATATAAAATGTGTGCAATTTGTGGCTGGCTAAATGTAAATGAAGATTTGAAGGAAAAACAAGAAAAGTTTAAAGAAATGCTAGAACTTATGTCTTGCAGAGGAAAAGACAATACTCGGTTATCATTTTGAAAAAGATGTAATGTTAGGACATAAAAGACTTGAGATAGTTGATCTAGAAACTGGAAATCAACCAATGTATTTTAAAGATTATGTAATCATATATAATGGAGAGCTTTATAATACAGAAGATTTAAAACAAGAACTAAAAGATAAAGGGTATACATTCAATACGACAAGTGATACAGAAGTTATATTAAAAGGATATGCAGAATTTAAAGAAAATATTTTAGACAAGATGGAGGGAATTTTTGCATTTGCAGTATATAACAAAAAGACAAAAGAGATGTTTTTAGCAAGAGATAGATTTGGAATAAAACCACTATATTACTGTGAAAAAGAAGGAAATTTTGTATTTGCATCAATGCTAAGAGCTATATTAAAATCAGAAATTATAAAACCATACATAAGCAAAAAAGCATTAGGGGAAATACTTGCATTAGGACCATCAAAAAAGCTTCGGAAGTGGTATTTTTACTGGCATAAACGAACTAAGAGCCGCACATTATATGACTATAAAGGAAGGCAAAATAGAGATAAAAAGATATTGGAATGTTAAAACAAAGGAATGTAATGATACATTTGATGAAGCAAAAGAAAAAGTAAGAGAGCTTTTAACAGATTCTGTAAAAAGACAAATGATAAGTGATGTAAAGATTGCAACACTTTTAAGTGGAGGGCTAGATTCAAGCTTGATTACAGCAATAGTTTCAAAAAATCAAGAAGATAATCTTACAACATATTCAATAGATTATGAAGGAAATGATAAATATTTCAAAAAAACAGATTTTACAGTATCATTAGATGAGCATTATATTGATGTAATGAGCAAAACCTTTGATACAGTTCATAAATACAAAACAATAACAGAAGATGATCTTATTAAATATTTAAAAGAAAGCCTATATGCAAGAGATTATCCAGGAATGACAGATATAGAGTCATCACTTTTATGGTTTTCAAAAGAGATTGCAAAAGATTATAAAGTAATTTTAAGTGGGGAATGTGCAGATGAGTTCTTTGGAGGTTATCCTTGGTTTTATAGAAAAGAACTAAATGATAGAGAATTATTTCCTTGGATAAATAATTTAGAATATAGACAAAGTTTGTTAAATGAAGATTTACAAAAGGAAATTAACCTAAAAGAGATAGTAGAAGAAGAATATATAAATGCAATAAATGAGTTACCAGAAGAGGATAGAAATAAAAAAGATAAAAGACTTTTTTATATAAATATGACACATTTTATGCAATGTCTATTAGATAGAAAAGACAGAATGACAATGTATGCAACTTTAGAGGCAAGGGTGCCATTTGCAGATACGAAACTTGTAGAGTATTTATGGAATTTACCTTTTGAATATAAATATCAAAACAATACAGAAAAATATCTTTTAAGAGAAGCCTTTAAAGGAGTAATTCCAGATGAAGTACTAAATAGAAAGAAAAATCCATATCCTAAGACGCATAACCCTAAATTTAAAGAAGAGGTTAGTAAATTACTAAGGAAAAGGTTGGAAAATAAAGAGAGTAAGATGTATAAAATTTTTAACATAAGTGAAATAAATAAGTTGTTAGATGAAAATGATGAAAACGATATTTTACCATGGTATCGGTCAGCTAATGACAAAGCCACAGCTAATTGCTTATTTATATGAATTTGATTTGTGGTTAGAGGAATATCAGATAGAGGTTGAGGGGATAGAATAAATTTTTTTATTAAAACTTTATTCTAAAAATATTGAAATTTGGTAAATATAATAATATAATTAAGAATATAATTAATAAAAAAAGGAAAAAATTAATAAATGCAGATAGAAAACAAGAAAAAACAGGGCAAAACAGAAGGCTTTATGAAAAGCGTCCTTGTGCTTATGGTTTCACAGGTTTTCATAAAACTTCTGGGATTTGTCTATAGAGTATATCTAACTAATAGAGATGGCTTTGGAGATGAAGGGAATGCAATATATAGCGGTGGATATCAGATTTATGCAATACTTCTTACAATTTCTTCAATAGGCGTGCCAAATGCTATTTCTAAACTTGTATCTGAAAAAGTTGCAATTGGTGACAAACGTGGGGCAGATAGAATTTTAAAAGTTGCTCTTATGACATTTGGGATAATAGGTTTATGTGGTACTCTTTTGCTATTTTTTGGAGCAGAATATATCTCAAATGTAATTTTACAAATATCAGAAGCAGAATTAACTCTTGTTGCATTATCGCCAGCGATATTTTTTGTAAGTATAGCATCTGTTATGAGAGGGTATTTTAATGGAAGAGACAGAATTTCTGCAACAGCAAAGTCTCAAACCCTAGAGCAAATATTTAAAACAGTACTTACAATAGTAGTTGTAGAATTAATAGTTTTAATTTATGGTACAGATGTAACAATAATGGCTGCAGGTGCAAATCTTGCAACTACCTTATCAGTTCTTTTGAGCTTTGCTTATTTAAGTTGGTATTATAAATTATATAAAAGAAAACCAAAAACAAATGTAACACCAAGAAGAAGAATAGAAAGTGTATCTAGTATAGTAAAAAAGATACTTTTAGTTTCTTTCCCAATTGCACTTAGTGCAATAATGTCAACTCTTAATAAAAATGTAGATTCGATGACAGTAATAAGGTTTGTAAAAGATATTATAGGTGAAAAAGAAGCTATGATACAATATGGTATACTTAGCGGAAAAGTGGATACACTTATAACATTACCATTATCATTTAATGTTGCATTCTCGACAGCATTAGTTCCAACAATTTCATCTGCAATAGCTAGGGGAGATAAAAAAGGAGCATCAAAAAGAATTTCATTTTCTATGCTACTTTCAATGATAATACGGGCTTCCATGTACTTTTGGAATGGCAGTATTTGCCCAGCCAATTTTAAATTTAGTATTTCCAAATGCAAGCTCAGGAGCAGTGCTTTTACAAATTAGTGCATTTACAGTAGTATTTTCAGTACTTGCACAAACAGCAAATGGAGCGCTTCAAGGCTTAGGAAAGATAATGGTACCAGCAGTATCTGGGTTTATTCGGATTAATTGTAAAGATAATTTCAAATATAGTCTTAGTGCAGATACCAGAGATAGGTGTAAATGGAGCAGCAATCGGCTCTAGCTTAAATAATATAGTTGTATTTATCATTAGCTATATGATACTAAAAAAATCGTTAAAACTTAATTTAAAGCCTCATAAATTTATAATAAAACCTATGATAGCAACATTAATAATGTGTGTATGCTCATATACTTTATATACATTTTTAGGAGGGATAATTCCATCAGCTAAAATTGTAACTATAATTTCTTTGCTATTTGCAGTTGCATTATATGGAATTTCTGTTATTGCTTTAAAAATATTTACAAAAGAAGAGATACTAATGATTCCATTTGGAACTAAACTTTGTAAAATACTTGAAAAGCTTGGCATATATGAAAAAGAGTCGCAAAAGCAGGCTTAAGCAAAATGACAAAAATACAAAAAATAACTTGTCTCTAAGGTTTTAACGCAAAAAATAAAATAAAAAAGAAGGATTATAGAGAAATTTGACGAATAAATATATTAGTAGGTCCTAAGAATCTACATAAATGAAACTTTATAGGAGGTAAATTAAATGAACAAATCTGATTTAATCGCAGCCATAGCTGCTAAAACAGGAGCAACTAAAAAGAATGCAGAAGCTTCTTTAAATGCAATGACAGAAGCAATAACAGAAGCATTAGTTAAAGGAGACAAAGTACAATTAGTTGGATTCGGATCTTTTGAAGTTAGAAAAAGAGCAGCTAGAAAAGGAAGAAACCCACAAACTAAAGAAGAAATCAAAATACCTGCATCAAAAGCTCCAGTATTCAAAGCTGGAAAAGCATTAAAAGAATTAGTAAACAATTAATTTATATAATTATATAAATAAAAAAATCCAGCTTAAGCTGGATTTTTTTATTTGAAAACTATTTAATGAATTTCCATAAAATTTATATCCTTTTTATCATATTCCTCAGGCTTTAAGCCAATTTTATCTTTCATATAATCAAGTATAAACATAAATAAAATCAAAAAAATACATCCTAAAATTGCAATTGAATAGGCAGTTGTTGTAAAATCAAGTAATAGTGATGCAAAAAAGCACATAATAGTACTAAATAAGCTCTCAATTAGTGTATTTACAGAAAAAATCTTAGTTGCCATAGTTGAACTTGAAAAACTGTTTAAATATCTTTTAATCAAAGTATAATAAGGACCTTTTATTATATATTGCAAAGCATACATAACAAAAACAGTAACAAATGTAAATACAAAATTTTTACTAAATATAGCAGTAAGCCCAATAACTAAAAGTGATGTAGAAAATATCACAGAAAAATATGTAAGTACTCTATTTTTAAAAGCCTTATGATAAAGATTTTGAAACTTAGAGCTAACAGCAGAAAACAGAGTAAGACCAGCAAATATAATTCCAAAATATTCCTCCTTAACACCAATCTCAGTAAATAAACTACTTGCAACATTAGAACGAAGTGCTAAAATTGCAGCAAACATTCCAGAAAAAAGGAAAAGAGCTTTGAGCCTTTTAGACCTAAATATATTCCTAAAAGCAGATCTCAAATCCTTAAAATACTGAATATAGCTTCCGATTTTCTTCTAATTTTTCTCTTTTATTTGCTTTTTCATATGCTTTAAAATTAAAAGCTAAAGCAGTAGAAATTATGCACATTACTAAACATAAAATCATAGGCAAATATGAGTTAAAGACAAATAAAAATCCGGCAAGTAATAGATGTTACAGCATCAAAAGCATACCAATAAGCAGAGCCCTTTCCGTCTAAATTTGTAAAAGCAGTACCGAGGATGCTCTTTTGTAGTTATGCAATCTCGAAGAAACACAGAATCAACTAACGTTTTAAGAGAATAACCAATACCCATAAGAGCATTTGCAAGAATTGCATGCCACATTTCCTTAGTTAAAAGTAACATTAAAATACTGAGTGCGACAAAAAGGTTAGAGACGATTAGACTTTTTCTTTTACCAATCATTTCAGTAATATTAATACTTGGAATTTGTGATAAAAACTTAAAAATAGTGTAAAATGCATCAAATAAAAGCACATTTGATGCAGTAAAACCTTTAACTTGAGTAAGGAAAAGGAAATTAATTGAATAGTAAAAAAGTAAATCCCAAGAAAACATCTTATAAATTGGAAATATTTTTCTATTGAATCTTTTAGCATTTAAAATTTTCTCTTCAGTTTGTTCCATAAAATCCTCCGTATATTTGTATATATATTAATCATAAGTAAGTTTTGCTTTAAAATTATATACTAAACTTTAGTTTTTGTAAATATAATTTGACAAAAATGATATGTACTGATAAAATAAATGTACTTTATTAATAAGTATAAAAGGAGAAATCTAAAGAAATGCTAATATATCCCAATATATACTTAGAAAATGTAACAAAAATTACAATAGATTTTTTAAACAAAAATAAACTAAAAGCTTTAATTTTAGATATAGATAACACTTTGCTAGATTTTGATAAAAATCTACTTGTTCGGTGTAGAAGAATGGTGTAATAATTTAAAAAAACAAAACATAAAATTTTATATACTATCAAATACAAATAAAAAAGAAAAAGTAGAAAAAGTTTCAAAAAAATTAGATGTGCCATATATTATGTTTGCAAAAAAGCCTTCTAAATCGGGCTTTATGAAGGCAAAAGAAAAATTGGGACTAGATGCAAAAGAAATAGCAGTAGTAGGAGACCAGATTTTTACAGATGTAATAGGTGCAAATAGAGCAAAAATGTATTCAATTCTTACAAAGCCAATAGACAAACGAGATATATTTATAACAAAAATAAAAAGACCAATTGAAGAATATTTGATAAGAAGATATTTAAAACGAAATGGAGGAAAAGGTTAAAATGTATCCTTTCAATATACATATACTTTTCTATGTGTTATTTTGCATTTTAGGAGTAGTTTCAGGGCAAATTTCTAGCTGGTTAATAAAAAGAATGCCAGAACATAAAAAAGTAGTAACAAAAGACTTTTTTAAAGAATTTAAGATAGATTATCCATTAATTATAATAACAGTTGTAATATATCTAATATTACTAGTAATGTATGGTATAAAAAATCAATTCCTAAACAATTTACAATTAATAAAATATATAATTTTAACACCAATGATAATCTCAGCATTTGTAATAGATTATAAACATCAAATAATACCAAATAGACTAAATTTAAGCATATTTGAAGTAGGACTAGCCTCAGCATTTGTTGCAGGTTTATACAATATGAATCTATTAACAGATTCTTTGCTTGGAATGCTAGCACGGTGGAGGAGTATTCCTTGTAATTACATTAATTCGGAGGACTAATTGCAGGAAAAGAAGCAATGGGCTTTGGAGATGTAAAATTTATGGGAGCACTGGGGCTATATTTTGGTCTTGCAAACATTATAACAATAACACTTATGGCATTTTTATTTGCAGCAATAGTTAGTATATTTTTACTTGCAACAAAAATCAAAAAGAAAAGTGAATATATACCATTTGGACCATTTATAGTAGTTGCATGCTTTATCAATATTTTAGTACCATTTAATATAATATTCTTAGTACTTGCTAAAATTTTTACTCTAGGAATGGCTTAGAATAAGGGGGAGCTGATAAATGAACGATAGATTAAGATATATAAGAAACAGTTTAAAAAGTCAAGATATACAAGGAATGATAGTTTCAAACCCAATAAATGTTCATTATTTAACTAATATTGAAGCAGAAGGATTTTTGCTATTAACAGAGAAAGAAAATCACTATATAACAGATAGTAGATATGTAGAAAAAGTGCAAAAAACACTAATGATAGATGATGAAATAATAGTAACAAATGTAAGAGACTTAAGCCAAGAAGACTATGAAAATTTTTTTGCAGATTGCAAAAATGTAGGATTTGAAGAAAACTATGTAACATATGCAAAATACAAAGAAATACTTAGACTATATAAAGTTCAATCATTAGTTGAAACAGAAGGGATGATTGAAAAACAAAGGCAGATAAAAGATGAAGAAGAAATAGGATATATAAGAAAAGCATGCGAGATTACGGATGCATGTTTTTCGCATATTTTAGGATATATAAAAAAGGATATGACAGAAAAACAAATAGCAAATGAAATAGAACGTTTTTTCAAAGAAAATGATAGCACTCCAGCATTTGAAACAATAGTTGCCAGTGGAGAAAATTCCTCAATGCCACATGCAGTACCAAGCATGCGTAAAATTAAGTCAGAAGATGTGATAACAATAGATATGGGGTGTAGTTATAAAGGTTACGAATCAGACATGACAAGAACAATATTTGTAGATACAGTAGATGAAGAAATTAAAAAAACATATAATTTAGTACTTGAAAATCAAAAAATAGCCCTAAACGAATTAAGAGATGGAGCTTTAGTAAAAACACCATCAAGAATAATAGAGGGAAATTTTAAAATGAATGGATATTATCTTATGCATGCACTTCGGACATGGAGTGGGATTAGAGGTTCATGAAGATCCTATAATTGTTTCTAAAAGTGAAAAATCACTAAAAGAAAACATGGTAGTTGCAATAGAACCACGGAATATATATCCCAGGTGAATATGGTATTAGAATAGAAGATACTGTACTTATCACAAAGTTTGGAATAGAAACTTTAACAAAGTCTTCTAAAGACTATTGTATAGTAAGCTAGAAGTCGGAATATAGAAATTATCAGGAGGATAAACATATGTATCCTTTGGAATAGTAGTTTCTTCGATACTATCTATTTCAATTAAAGGAATGTCTCCATGATAATTTCCTTTTGTTATAGTACCTGAAATTTTAACCCAAGTACCATCTTTAAAATTTTTAGCTTCATTGGAATTACACAAAAAACCTACAATCATAGTTTCAAAATTTGTACTTACTACCATATCACGAGCTAAAACAAACTGAGTATCACTTAAATCATACACTCTATAAACATAACCAGAAAAGCTAATTTTCTGTCCGCACATATGTGTCTATATCATCATGGACGGATTTTAAGATATTTGTATAATTGCTAGAAGTAATCTCATAAACTTCATTATTTTTAGAAGCACTAGGGCGATTTTTAAATATTATTTTATATACAGTAATTAGGCAAATGATAATTCCAAAGGCTATCATTAGACCAAAAAGTAATTTAAAAATTTTCTTTGAATCAAATTTTACATTATAAACAAACATATCAAATCTCCTTTTACAAGATAATATGAATTTTATAAAAAAATAGAACATTAAATTTAATCACCATTAAAACTTATTACTAAAAATTTAATAAAAATGTTGCAATTCGTCGAAAAAGATGTTATCATAGTATATGTAGATTAAAAAAAAAACCATAAAAAGGGGGCAGTTTTAGTCTTTTTTATTTTGGGTCATGGAAAGGAAAAAATATTATGAGTAAAAAATATATATTTGTTACAGGAGGAGTAGTATCAGGACTTGGAAAAGGAATTACAGCTGCATCACTTGGAAGATTATTGAAAAATAGAGGATATAAAGTAACAAATCAAAAATTTGACCCATATATAAATGTAGATCCAGGAACAATGAGCCCATATGAACATGGAGAAGTCTTTGTAACAGACGACGGAGCAGAAACAGACTTAGACTTAGGGCATTATGAAAGATTTACAGATGAAAATTTAACAAAAAACTCATCAGTAACATCTGGAAAAATCTATCAAAGTGTAATAAACAAAGAAAGAAAAGGAGACTACCTAGGAAAAACAGTACAAGTAATACCTCATATTACTAATGAAATAAAGGAAAAAATATATAGTTTTGAAAATACAGATGTAGACATAGTAATAACAGAGCTTGGCGGAACAGTAGGAGACATGGAAAGTTTAGCATTTATAGAGGCAATACGCCAAATAGGTCTAGAATTAGAAAAAGAAGATGTAATATATATACATGTAACATTACTTCCATATATTTATGGTTCAAATGAATTAAAATCAAAACCTACACAACATTCAGTAAAAGAATTGCAATCCTTTGGAATAAAACCAGACATATTAGTTTGCAGAAGTGAACAAGAAATGACAGAAGAAATGAAAGAAAAAATTGCATTGTTTTGTAATGTAAAAAAAGAATGTGTAATACAAAACTTAACAGCAGATAATTTATATGCTGTGCCATTAATGCTAGAAGAAGAAGGAATTGCAAGAGTTGTGTGCAAACACCTAAAATTAGAAAACACAGAACCCAATAATACAAATTGGGAAAAAATGATAGATAGTATAAGAAAAATTGGAGAAGAAAAAGTAAAAATTGCAATAGTCGGCAAATATGTTAGACTAGAAGATTCATATTTATCAGTTGCAGAAAGCATAAGGCATGGTGGATATGCAAACAATATAAATGTAGATATAGAATATATTGATTCAGAAACGATAACAGATAACAATGTAAAAGAAAAATTAAAAGGAATTCAAGGAATAGTAGTACCAGGAGGTTTTGGAAACAGAGGAATTGAACGGAAAAATAAGCACAATAAAATATGCAAGAGAAAATGATATTCCATTCTTAGGAATATGCCTTGGAATGCAAATGGCAGTAGTAGAATTTATAAAAAATGTATGTAAATTAGAAGATGTAGATTCAGAAGAATTTAATCCATACTGCAAAAATCCAGTAATACACATAATGGAGGACCAAAGGAATATATCAAAAAAAGGTGGTACAATGAGACTTGGAGCATACCCATGTATACTACAAGAAAGCTCACTTGCAAAAAAATTATATAAAAAAGATGAAATCAGTGAAAGACATAGACACAGATATGAATTTAACAATAAATATAGACAAATTTGTGAAGAGAATGGATTAAGAATATCAGGAACTTCCCCAGATGGATTACTAGTAGAAATAGTAGAATATGAAAAGCATCCATATTTTATAGCAGGACAATTCCACCCAGAATTCAAATCAAGACCAGATAGACCACAACCACTATTTGTAGGATTAATAGAAGCAGCAAAAAATAGGATAAAAAATAAAACAAATTAATTTTATTAAATTATGAAACAATTCATAAATAGACAAGCACCAAAAAATAGGTAACATAATTTTGCAGAGTGACAAATAAGTCCAAAAGTGATGCAGAAAATTATGCTACCTATTTTTTTGCAGAAACAACCACATAAAACCAAAAAAAATTTACAAATTTTCGCAAATACTATTGACAATTTTCCCAAAAGGGTATATGCTGTATTAGCAGTCTAAAATACTGAGTGCTAAACTTAACTTAGCAAACAGAAATAGAAGGCAAAAAAAGGAGGTAGAAATTTATGATAAAACCCTTATGTGACAAAGTATTAATAAAAATGTGTGAAAGTGAAGACACAACAAAAAGTGGAATAATTTTATCAGCAAATTCTAAAGAAAAACCACAAATAGCAGAAGTAATAGCAGTAGGACCAGGTGGTAAAGTAGATGGGGAACATGTAGAAATGTATATTAAAGAAAAAGAAAAAGTAATAGTTAACAAATATGCAGGAACAGAAATAAAATACGAAGGAGAAGAATACATAATAGTAAAACAAAGCGACATTTTAGCTATTGTAGACTAAAATGTTAAAAAGTTTATTTTCAAACCAAAATAAGGAGGAAAATTAAATGGCAAAAACAATACTTTATGGCGAAGACGCCAGAAAAAAATTATTAGAAGGTGTAAATAAATTAGCAGATACAGTAAAAGTAACACTAGGACCAAAAGGAAGAAATGTAGTATTAGATAAAAGCTTTGGAGCTCCACTAATTACAAATGATGGAGTAACAATTGCAAAAGAAATAGAATTAGAAGACTCATATGAAAATATGGGAGCAAGACTAGTAAAAGAAGTATCAACAAAAACAAATGATGTAGCAGGAGATGGAACAACAACAGCAACAGTGCTTGCACAAAAAATGATAAAAGAAGGCGTAAAAAATGTAGCAGCAGGTGGAGATCCAATGGCAATAAAAAGAGGAATAGATAAAACAGTAGATGTTGCAGTAAAAAGTTTAAAAGAGATAAGTGTTCCAGTAAATGGAAAAGAAGATATAGCAAGAGTTGCAAGTATCTCAGCAAACAATTTAGAAGTAGGAGAACTAATTGCAGATGCAATGGAAAAAGTTTCTAAAGATGGGGTAATAACATTAGAAGAAAGTAAAACATCAGAAACAAAAGTAGAAGTTGTAGAAGGAATGCAATTTGACAAAGGATATGTATCTCCATATATGGTAACAGATACAGAAAAAATGGAAACAATATTTGACAACCCATATATATTAATAACAGATAAAAAAATAAGTAATATTCAAGAGATATTGCCATTACTAGAGAATTTAATGCAACTATCTGGAAAACTAGTAATAATAGCAGATGATATTGAAAATGAAGCCTTGTCAACCCTTGTGTTAAATAAATTAAGAGGAGTATTAAATGTAGTTGCAGTAAAAGCACCAGGATATGGTGATAGAAGAAAAGAAATGTTAGAAGATATAGCAACTTTAACAGGAGGAGAAGTAATAACAAGCGATTTAGGATTAGAACTAAAAGATATAGAAATAGAACAATTAGGTCGTGCAAGACAAGTAAAAGTACAAAAAGAAAATACAGTAATTGTAGATGGAGCTGGTAATAAAGACAAACTAGCAGAAAGAGTACATCAAATAAAAAAACAAATAGACGAAACACAAAGTGAATTTGATAAAGAAAAATTACAAGAAAGACTTGCAAAACTTGCAGGAGGAGTTGCAGTAATAGAAGTAGGAGCAGCAACAGAAATTGAAATGAAAGAAAAAAAACTTAGAATAGAAGATGCTCTAGCCGCAACAAAAGCAGCAGTAGAAGAAGGAATACTTGCAGGAGGAGGAACAGCATATATAAATATAATTCCAAAAGTAGAAAATGCAGTAAAAGATCTAAAAGAAGATGAAAGACTTGGTGGAAATATAGTGTTAAAAGCATTAGAAGAGCCAATGAGACAAATAGTAATAAATGCAGGATTAGAACCAGCAGTAGTTGTAGAAAAAGTAAAATCAAGTTCAGAAGGATTTGGCTTTGATGCAGGGAAAGAAGAATATGTAGATATGAAAAAAGTTGGAATTGTAGATCCGACAAAAGTTACAAGAAGTGCACTTCAAAACGCAGCAAGCATTGCTTCAATGATACTTACAACAGAAAGTATAGTAACAGACAAAAAAGAAGAAAAATGTGGATGTGGTTCACATGATGCAGCAGGAATGGGTGCAGGAATGGAAGGAATGTATTAAAAAAGCAAAAAACTTGGAAATAGGTATTAATCTAATTCCAAGTTTTTTGCTAGTTAAATCCAAAATTCAATAAAATTCAGCAGGGAAAAAGTGATCATGACCATCATTTTGGGAAAAAATAAACGAGTTTAAATCAGTATGGATAATCACAGTTTTGAAAGGGTACATCTTGTTTCTGTTCTTAATGTCGAATAGGTACAGTAATTCAATATGAGGCATATCGGGAAGATCCTTAAATACCAATTTTCCAAACTGTTTACCATCATATCTTATATCAAGCACATATTGGCAAGCAATAGACTTTAAATCCAATAAAGTCATTCTGCTAAACCAAAAAACGAAATCAAGATGAATGACAGAGTCATTGGAAGCTAAAGACTTAAGCCGTGTCATAAGTAGAGAAAGCTGTTCCTCTACGCTTGCTGGATATTTATGTGGATTATAACACATACAAAAACCTCCAAATTTTGAGTATACGAGTAATTATACCATATTTCATAAAAATTTGCAAATTATACGTTCTTCAAAAAATTTAAAAAATAATCTAGATTATTTTTTAATTAAATAGTATAATAACAAGATAAATTGTGACTTTATTATTTATGACAATGATAAAATTATCGGTGGAGCTTTAGGATATATTATGTGGGATTGGTATCATTTAACTGATTTCTATATAAGTGAAGATTACAGAAATAAAGGATTAGGTTCACAAGTTATAAAAAGAATAGAAGAATTTGCATTAAACAATAATGCTATGGGTGTAAAAATAAACTCTTGAAGTTTTCAAGATCCAAAGTTTTATCAAAAGTTAGGTTATATTGTTTGGGAAGAGTTTAAGGATTATCCTCATGGTACTACACACTATTATCTATATAAGAAATTTAAATAGACAAAATCTCCATATTGGGTTTACTTTTGGTCTATATTAAAAATTTGGAACTATACTTTTTTTATACTGGCAATATATATTCTATAATTAGTTTTTGCTAATTCTTTACTCTTCTTTTTCTCCTTTGAAATTTCTTCGTAGCACAGGACTATGACCTTGTCACAAGTCCTAACCTCCTATATAATTATGACATGGGTCTCTGCGAGGCAAAAAATTTTTAATAATTCAAAACCTACTGAAATAGGAAATGGCTCTTTCCTTTTAATGATATTTGCAATAAAAAAATACCATCCATTTCTGAATGATATTTGTATCGTCTGTTCTATTAGTTCGAACAGATACGTCATTGGTGTCGATGGTGGGAATCGAACCCACATGGTTTCCCGCAGGTTTTTGAGACCTGTGCGTCTGCCTATTCCGCCACATCGACATTCCTCATATATATTATCACTATTTTTTTCATTTGTAAAGGTTTTTATTTATTTAAGTTTATAAAATGTCAATAGGTATCAAAATGCCATATCCTTAATGATAATTATTTTTTTATTAACTATTGCAATTTATAAATATTGTGATATACTTTAATTAATTGATATCTGTATCAATAGAGGGGAGAACCAAGAAAAGTGAATGTTGTTCACTTTTCCTGTAAGGATGATAAAAAATGGAAGAAACTTTTGAGTTTTTAAAAGAAAAGACTAAAGTAAATTATGTATCAACATTAAATGGGAATAAACCAAGTTGTAGACCTTTTGGCGATCCAGTATTATTTGATAATAAGATTTATGTTTTAACTAATAAACAAAAAAATGTATCAAAACAACTAGCTGTTAATAATAATGTGTGTATAGTAGCCTACGATGAAGAAAATTGGATTAGAATAAATTGCCAATTAATTGATGATAGCGATAATATTGAAGCAAAGAAAGCAATTATAAATGAATTTGACTGGACTGAAGAAGCTGGGTATACATTAGATAATCCAGATTTTCAAGCATTATATATTGCAAATGCTGAGGTGACAATAGCTGATTCTGATGGAAATATAATTTCATCATACAAATTCTAATTAACAGATAATTTTTGAAAGCTTTAAAACAACTTGACTTTATATTTTAAAATTAATTGAAATGTATTTAATATTTGTGATATAATATAAATAGAACTTATTTAACAAGCAAATTAATTAGAAGAGCTAAATAGGAAGGAGGCGAGCAGGTTAATGAAAAATAAATTAATTATTTCTTTTGCCATTTTTGCTTTAATATTAATCAGTATAGTATTTGCAAATTCGTATGTGCAAGCACTTTCAAAAGAAGAAAAACTGCAAATGGAAAAAGAAATACTTGAACAAAAAATAGAAAATAGCAAAATTACAGAAAAGCAAGCTGATCAAATTTATAAAAACATGGAAGAAAATATGGCTAATTGTAATAATATTTGTCAACAAAATGAAATTTGCCCAATATATACACAAACTGGCAACTGTATAAAACAAAACCACCATGATTTACAAAAAAATTGTAATGGTACAAGAAATTGTGGAAAATATCAAGGGTGCCATAACAGATAAAAAATAAATATTAAATATAAAAACACAAGATAATAAAGGAGGAAACGATGAAAAAATCAGTAATCATAACTATTTCAATTATTATAGTAATAGTTGCAATTGCAGGAATATTTATATTTATGAAAGGGGATAAACCAAAAGAGAGAAAACTTCAAACAGCTGAAGAGATGCAAAGCATGTTAAACACAATTTATTCTAGTGGTAAAGTAGAATTACCACAGTTAGAAACAACAACAATAGATGTAAATGATGAGATTCAAGTTAGTACCTTTACAGGTTTAAAATCAAATGCTAATATAGAAGAATTAGTTGTATCAACACCATTTATTAATGCACAAGCATATTCACTTGCAATTGTTAAAGTAAATGAAAAAGCTGACATAGAACAAATGAAACAAGAAATGTTAGATAATATTGATATGAGAAGATGGATTTGTGTTTCAGCTGAAAAATTATACATTACAAATTACGAAAATATTATATTTTTAGTAATGTCTAGTGAAGAATTGGCAAAACCAGTATATGATGAATTTAAAAACTTTGTTGGAAATGATATTGGAAAAGAATTAGAAAAATCTGAAACAAGTGATATTGACTTTCCACCAGAAATGTAGTTTCTAATAAAGATGATTTAGAGATAAAGCTTCCAAGTAAATTGGAAGCTTTACTTAGGTAATCAGAAAGTAGGGGAAAATGTTATTTACAAGCATTAGCTTTTTATATTATTTTTTACCAATAGTGATAGTTTTCTATTTTATAGTACCTAAGAAAATGCGAAATGTAGTGCTATTTATTGCATCAATGGCATTTTATTTCTATGGAGAACCAAAATACATTTTTTTGATGCTAGCCGAAATTTTAATAGCTTATATAGGAGCAATATTAATAGATAAATATAAGAAAAAGAGTTTGCTAGTGGCAACTGTTTTTATCCATATTGGTTTACTATGTATTTTTAAATATACAGATTTTATAATATCAAATGTAAATGGGGCATTAGGTATAAACTTATCATTGTTAAGAATTGCATTACCAATAGGAATATCATTCTATACATTTCAAATCCTTAGTTATGTAATAGATGTATATAAAGATAAAGTAAAGGTACAAAAAAGTTTTTTAAAACTTGCAACATATGTATCTTTATTCCCACAGCTAATTGCTGGACCAATTGTAAGATATGAAACAATTGAAAGAGAATTAGATAATAGGAAACATAGCTTTGAAGACTTCTCTTATGGAGCTAGAAGATTCACAATAGGTCTTGCTAAAAAAGTACTAATTGCTAATATGCTAGGTGAATTATGTAATTATTTTACTGGTGCAGATGAAAAAAGTGTGCTATTTTATTGGGTATTTGCAATTAGTTATATGCTACAGATTTATTTTGATTTTTCTGCATACTCTGATATGGCAATAGGATTAGGTAGAATATTTGGCTTCCACTTTTTAGAAAATTTTAATTATCCATATATTGCAAAAAGTATAACAGAATTTTGGAGAAGATGGCATATATCATTAAGCTCTTGGTTTAAAGATTATGTGTATATACCACTTGGAGGAAACCGAAAAGGATTAAAAAGGCAAATACGAAACATATTGATCGTATGGGGACTGACAGGGATATGGCATGGAGCAAGTTGGAATTTTATCATATGGGGATTATTATTTGGCTCTATTTTAATTATAGAGAAAATATTTTTAGCTAAACATTTAGAAAAATGGCCAAGCATTTTGAAAAGAATATATGTATTATTTATTGTTATGATAAGCTTTATAATATTTAATGCAGAAAATATTGGCGATGCATGGAAAAATATTATTGGGTTATTTGGAGCAAATGGAGAGAGTTTAATAAATTCATATACATTATATTATTTAAGAAGTTATGTAGTAATATTAATTGTTGCACTTATTGGAGCTACTCCGCTTCTTAAAAACATAACACTAAAATTGAAAAAAAATGAGAAGATAAACAAAATAATTAATATTTTAGAACCAATATGTATTGGATTAATACTTTTAGTAATAACAGCGTATTTGGTAGACAATTCGTATAATCCATTTTTATATTTTAGATTCTAGGAGGAGGTATAGAGTGAATGATAAATTAAAAGATATAGTAGTAACAATATCCTTCCTAGGTATTATCATTATAATGTTAATTGTAAATTTTATAAAAAAAGATACAGAAGTATCTTTAGCAGAAAGAAGAAAAATGCAACAATTTCCTCAAATTTCTGCTGAGGAGATATTTAAAGGCAGTTTTTTTGAAAAATTTGAAAAATATACAATGGATCAGTTTGTACAAAGAGAAAAATTTCGAGGTTTGAAAACAAAAATAGAAATAGATATACTAAAAAAGCAAGATAGTAACAATATCTATGAGTATAATGGAAAATTAATTGAACAAATTTATCCATTAAATGAAAACTCAGTAACAAATATAACAAATAAAATAAATGAAATAAATAAAAGATACTTAGATGAGACAAATAAAGTATATTATACAATAGTTCCAGATAAGAATTATTTTATAGAAAGTAATCATCTAAAATTAAACTATAAGAAGTTACAAGATATGATGAAAGAAAAATTAGAATGGGCAGAATATATTAATATATTTGACTGCTTAGATTTATCATGCTACTATTCAACTGACTCTCATTGGAAGCAAGAAAGATTACAAAAAGTTTCAAATAGAATTGCAACAAAAATGAATTTAAAACTAGAAGCTATATATGAAGAAAAGAAAGTGATAGATTTTAAAGGCGTATATGCAGGACAGTTTCCAAAAAACACAGAAAATGATGAAATACGACTCCTAATTAATAAAACGATAGAAAACTGTACAGTGTATAACCACGAAACAGGTAAAATGACTAAAATATATGATATGGGAAAAATAAATTCACCAGACAAATATGATATTTATCTATCTGGTGCTGTGCCATTATTAACTATAGAAAATCCAGAGAGAAATCAAGGAAAAGAATTAATTGTTTTTAGGGATTCCTTTGGTGGTAGTTTAATTCCGCTATTAGTAGAAGAATACTTTAAAATAACGGTAATTGACACAAGATACGTATCTCCTAAAATATTAGAGGAATATGTAAAATTTCAAAATAAAGATGTAATGTTTATTTATAGTACTTTACTAATTAATAATAGCACATCATTAAAATAAGGAGCTCTAGTATTGGTTAAAGCTTTAATCATTAAAAAAGAAAAATTTTCTTTTCCTCATTAAGAGGTTTCTTTTTTTAGTTATTGTAAAACAATAATATCAATAAGACATATTGTAAAGGATAATTGTTCTAGCTAAAACATAGAATTATTATATAAATTATAAAACTGATTATTAGAAGTAGGCAAATTAGAAATTGTAACAAATTTAATAGAATAAATATCTGCATAAATAGTAGTATTACTTTCTAAAGCTCTTAGTAAAATATAACTTGCACCAACATCCTCTAATATACCGATTCTATCTACTAAATTATTAGTTCCTATTAAAAATTCTACTCTTACCAATTTTCCAATCTGTTGTCTTAAAAATGCTGGCGTATATATATTGTTAGTCAAAATTTCTGGTGAATTTGAATTAGTCTTTACATGATTTTCTGATTGTCTTTGGTTTAATACTTTATTATCATCCATAAAAAAATCTCCTTCAATTTAATTTTAGAATTTAAGTGTTTGAATAAAGTTCAGTTGGCTTATAAAAGCAATGCTCACCTAACCTAGTATGGAAAGATCCTGAACCATTAGAGGGAAATGTACTACTACAACTAGGCTTAAATGGGTTTAGATACCACAAACATTCGCCAATTTCATTTAATCTATTTCCAGCAATTACCCAGTCTGCAATATTATATTGGATATCTGTTGGAGTCATATTATAGATATTTTGAGGATTATATCTACTAAAAAGAGTCTCTTGAGCACAGTCAAATTGACCGAGCTTGAAATATAATGTTTCTGATACTCCCACCTTGAGAAATTCTTGAATATTCACCATTTGGAACATTTACTCTATTCATTATTACAGAAGCAACTGCCTTCATGCCATTTTCTCCTTCTCCACCCGCTTCACACTGAATAATTCTTGCAATTAATTCTCTGTCAGAATATGCCATAAAAAATCCCTCCTGGTTTATCTTATGTATTATGAGTTATAATGTTCCATTAAATATTACTTGAATAAAAATGCTTTTGCACAATAACAAATTAAAGCTCATAAACTAATTTAGGTGATTTTATGAATTATATTAATAAAAATATTTTACAAAAAGAGCTTTATTATGATGGAACACTTATATTAAAATACTATATTGAATATCCAAGCATTATAGGGTATGAAAATTTTAACAGTTATAATAAAAAAAGAGCAATAGAACTAAAGAATAAAAGTGAAAATGAATTGTATAAAGAAGCAATTCAAACCTATAAATATAATAAAGAAAACGGATATCCAATTATGGTATATGAGGTTTACCATACATTTGATATAACTCTAAATAGAAAATATATAGTAAGTTTGTATACTGATGAATATATTTTTTCAGGAGGAGCCCATGGAAACACAATAAGAACATCTCGGAACTTGGAACTTATATCAAGATACAATGATTCCTCTTGCAAGTTTTTTTAGAAACAATCCATATTTTATGATAACTATATTAAAAGAAATAAACAATCAAATTGCAGAAAATAAAGAAAATTATTTTCAAGATTCATGTAACTTAGTCTTAGAGACATTTAATCCAAAAAACTTTTATTTAGCACAAAATGGAATAGTTATATACTTTCAGCAATATGATATAGCACCATATTCATCAGGAATACCTACATTTTTGATAAAATTTTAAAAAAATTAGCACTCTCCTATTGACATTGCTAATGGAAAAAGGTATAATATTAGTATATTAAAAAGTACTTTTTAAAATAATATTAGTAATGTGCTTACCTTAAAAAGGTGTCAACACATAAATCTTAAATTTATAAGGAGGAACAAATTATGATGATGATACCAAGAAAAAGAAATTATGACATTTTTGATAGTTTTTTTGAAGATCCATTTTTTGAAAGAGGAGAAAGAAGACATCAGGAAGTAATGAAAACAGACATAAAAGAAAAAGATGGAAACTATGTTTTAGAAATAGATGTACCAGGCTATAACAAAGAAGATATCCAAATAGAACTAGAAAATGGATATTTAACAGTAACAGCAAAAGCAAATACAACTATAGATGAAGAAAAAGAAGGCTATATTTATAAAGAAAGGTATATAGGAGAATCTTCAAGAAGTTTCTATGCAGGAGAAAGTATAAAAGAAGAAGATGTAAAAGCAAGTTTCAAAAATGGAACATTGACCCTAACTTTTCCAAAAGAAGAAACAAAACAAATAGAAAACAAAAGAATTATTGAAATAGAATAAATATTAAAAACTCACATGTATGAAAAACATGTGAGTTTTTTAGAGTGAATATTGCACTTTTAATAAGGCTAGTAATTTATAAAGAAATATGATACAATAAGAAAAAAGAAAAGGAGAAAATAATGAAAATAGGTGTAGATTTAGATGGAGTAATATTTGATACAGAAAAAGAATTTAGAGTATATTCAGAACTATATGATATGATAGAACTAAAAAGGAATAGTAAAGTAGATAATAAGGAATTACAGTTTCAAAAACGTTTTCATTGGAGTGAAGAGGAAATCTCTAATTTTTTAAATAAATATCATAATAAAATTATAACCAAAGCTAACCTTATTTCTGGTGCTAAAGATGTATTGAAAATGCTGAAAGAAGAAGGCAATGAGCTTATAATAATTACAGCAAGAGGAGGCTTAAACAAGGCTATGATACCAATTACAGAAAAGAGATTGAAAGACGTAAATATGGAAATTTTTGATAAATACTATTGGGCAACTGAAAATAAGGCTGAAATATGCAAAAAAGAAAATATAGACATAATGATAGATGATTTTGATAAAAACTGCTTAAGTATAGCAGAAGAAAAGATACCAGTAATATATCTAAAAGATGCACCATCAAAGGAAATAAAAGAAAATGATTATATAAAAGTTTTATATAATTGGGGAGAAATATATAGATATATTAATGAAGCTTGCTAGTTAGGTATATCAAGAGTTTAAGATTTATGATGAAACCTTAAAAATAGCATTACTAACACATAAAAAATGATACAAATAAATTTTATTCCAAAGAGAGGTATAGCATTATGACAAGGTGTAAATGGTGCAATTTAAAAAATCCAAAATATATAGAATATCATGATGAAGAATGGGGCAGGACAAATTTTGAAGAAAAGTATTTATATGAAATGCTAATACTAGAATCTTTTCAAGCTGGACTTTCTTGGGAATGTGTATTAAATAAAAGAGAAGATTTTAGAAAAGCATTTGATAATTTTGATATAGATAAGATATGCAATTATGACGATAAAAAGGTAGAAGAATTGCTAAAAAATGAAAAGATTATAAGAAATAGATTAAAAATAAATGCAACTATAAATAACAGTAAGATTTTTAAAGAAATACAAAAAGAATATGGAAAGTTTTATAACTATTTAAAAACTTTCACAAATGACATAATTCTTTATGAAACAGATAAAACAACAAATTGGCTATCAGACAAGATATCGAAAGATTTACAAAAGAAAAAAATGAAATTTGTAGGAAGTACAATCATATATTCCTATTTACAAGCGATAGGAATTATCTATTCACATGAAAAAGAATGCTTTATGCATAAAAATAAAAAAAGCCAAGAATGAGACTTTTATATGAGTAATCAAAAAATAGGTGTATCACCAACTTATCAACAAACAATAAAAAATAATTGGTAAACGATAATAAAATACTCTCAAATATTAATTTATTAAGATATAGAGGATAAGAAATTAAAGAAGCAAGAAATAATTGAAAAGTTAACTTGTATATGATATAATTTTACTATATGGAGGTGCCAGAAGATGAAAAGAGAAGTATATTATAAAAAAATAGGAGAATTAACACAGAAGGAATTTGAACAATTATTTAATATAGCAACAGATATAGCCGAACCTAATTTTAGGGAAAAATTAAAGCCAATTGCAGAGAAAAGTATAGCAGATATAAATGTACTAGATTACGATATAAAGGCTATGGATTTTGTTACTGCCTATTTATTGGGATGTATTCAGTATGCACAGGCACAAATTCCTAAAAACCATTTGATAGTATTATTTGGAGAACCAGGTTGCGGAAAATCGCATTTAATTAATCTTATTATGGAATTAAAGAAAAGAAACTTAACACAAATAACAGAAGAAGATAGACAATTTTTAGGGTTTGACCCAAAAGATTATACAGCTGATAGAGAAATAAGAGAACTAAAAGATATGGTAGATTCAATAAGTATTATACAGAAGAAATCTACTAGACCATCTAGAGATGGAAAAACAAATAAGCCAGAAATACAAGAAGGAATGAGTAGAGAAGAAGTAGAAAAATGTGAGTGGACATATGAATTTGCTGGAAATCTATATGGAATGTTTAAAGAAGAAATAGATACAATCTTAAAAATGGGAAATGCAATAGTAATTGTAAATGATTCGAGTATGCAAGTAATGGAGAGCTTAAGGGAAGCTTATCCTGAAAATTTTTTACAAGTAATAGTGTATCAAGATATGGATAGACAAAAATGGATAAATGATATGAGACAAGCTGGTAGAACAGAAGAAGAAATACAAACAAGAATGGAGACATTTGGAATTTCACAAAGAATATATGATAAAAGTAATCTACCAGATGTAATATTTAATATGTCAAAACGGTAGAATAGCTAAAAATCTATTAGGACAGCTAAATGCAGCAATATATAGGGCAGATGGTAGAGATATAGAGATTGGAGAGTAAATATTGAATTTATGAACAATAAAGTATATAATTAATTCGAAATAAGGAGGAAAATAATGAATTCTAAAAAAATATTTTTAATATCATATGCTAGAAAAAATTTAGGAGATGATATATTTGTAAAAATGCTATTAGAAAATTATTCAAATGTAGAATTTTTTACTATTATAAAAGATTATGAATACTTAAAGGAATTAGATAAATATAAAAACCTTAATGTTATAATAGGAGATGATATAGATGAAACAGCACAAGGACTCGATAACATTAATATAGAAGATTATGACGGCTATGTATATATAGGTGGATCAATTTTTATGGAAGGAAATACCACATTGTGTCCTAAATTTAATGACTTCATAAAAGAATGTAAGAAACAAAATAGACCATTTTATTACATTAGCTGCAATTATGGACCATATAAAACAGAAAAATTTTTAGAATTATCAAAAGAAGCTTTTTCATTAGCTACAGATATATGTTTTAGAGATAAACATTCATATAATTTATTCAAAGATTTAAATACTGTAAGATATGCACCAGATTATGCTTTTAGTTATAAATTAAATGAAAAGACTAAAATTAAGAATAGTATAGGAATTTCTGTTATAAACATAAGAAGAAAAAATAATTTAAAAGAAAAACAAGATGAATATATTAAATGTTTAATTAAAAATATAAAAAAGTATATATCTAATGGAAATAAAGTGTATTTATATTCGTTCTGTAAATATGAAGAAGACGAAGTAACTATAGATGAAATTTTAAAAGCATTTAGTGATAATGAAAATGTTCTAGCAGTTAGATATGATGGGAATATAGACAAGTTTTTGGAAATGTATAGTAAAATGGAATATATGATATGTGGTAGATTTCACGCAACAATATTATCTTGTGTATTTAATCAAAAAATATTTATTACATCATATAGTGATAAAACTAATAATGTAATAAAAGATTTAGAACTTGAATTACCTATTATTAACTTTAGTGAGATAAATGATAATACTAATATTGAGAAAGAAGAATTCTTAAGTGCAGATATAGATAAAATGAATAATATAATAAAAAATGCTAAGAAGCAAGATGAGATGTTTAGAAACTTTGTAAAGAAAGATTAGGAGAAGTATATGGAAAAGACCAATAAAAAATTTTATGCTGATGCTAAAAATGTAATTGGACATTATAAAATTGCAAATCCAGATGAAACAATATCAGAATTGGTTTCAAAGAATAAGTCTATTGCACGTTTTGGAGATGGAGAAATAGATTTTATTTATGGCAAAGGTATGAATTATCAAAAATATGATAAGAAACTCGCAAATAGACTACAAGAAGTTTTGAATTCGAATGAAGAAAATTTATTAATTGGAATTCCAGACGCAGTTAATGTAGAGTATTTAAAGCTATATACAGGTCCAGCAATAGCTTTTTGGCCAGATTGGATAAATAAATCTAAATTTAGATTGGTAAAAATACTTGATAGAAATAAACAGTATTATTCTACACAAATAACAAGATTTTATATAGATTATAAGGACAAATCACATACTGCACAATATGTAGATAGATTAAAGAAATTATGGGATAATAAAAATATTGTTATAGTTGAAGGAGATAAAAGCAGACTTGGTATAGGAAATGACTTATTAGATAATGTAAAAAGCATACAAAGAATTATTTGTCCAGCAGAAAATGCTTTTGACAAATACGATGAGATTTTAAAAGAAGCATTAAAAGTTTCTCAAGATAAATTAATTTTGTTAGCTTTAGGACCGACTGCTACAGTGTTATCATATGATTTATATAAAAAAGGATACAGAGCAATTGACATAGGACATGTAGACATAGAATATGAGTGGTTTTTGAGAAAAGTAAATCAAAAAGTAAAGATTGAAACGAAATATGTTACAGAAGTAAGTAATGGTAGAGTTAACATTGATAATATTAAAGATGAAAAATATGAAGAACAAATAATAACAAGGATAGTTTAATAACGCCCAAGCCACCATGCATAAAGGAGGAAATTTCAAATGAATGATATAATTATAATCCAAAAGATACAAGGAGAGTACATATGGATAAGTTAAAATTAATTATACCTACAAAAGAATATGAAGAACAAGTTATGTCATATAAAGAGAAATTCATAAAAATAATGATAGCTTGGATGGTTGAGCAGGTCTAGAAGAAGTAAAAATTTATGACGAGTGGTTAGACTTTGACAAGAGGTTAAAGGATAAATATGGAGATAATTATGTATCTTCAGAAGTTTATTTATGTATTAGAGAAAAAGATAATAAATTAGTTGGAATTATTGATTTAAGGAAGAAATTATCTGAATTTTTATTAAACTATGGAGGAAATATTGGATATAGTATATTACCATCAGAAAGAAGAAAAGGGTATGCAAAAGAAATGCTTAAGTTGATGTTATGCAAATGTAAAGAATCAGGAATAGATAAAGTATTATTAACTTGTGATAAGACAAATATTGCATCTGCCAAAATTATAATTTACAATGGAGGAATTTTAGAAAATGAAGTAGGGAATACTGTTAATTTGAGTGAATCAGGTATTATACAAAGATATTGGATTAATATAAAATAATTGCAGAAATAATTGACATTCTAATACAATTCTAGTATAATAAGTATAACAAAGATGAGCAACCACAGAAGTGGCGTGCCGTTAAAGTAGAATTAAATATAAAGTGAGTGCATCTCTAACGGTCAAGCAGAGATGTACTTTTTTTGCTGTCTAGTTTTCTTCTTGTGATAACTAAAGCTACAAATAATATGGCTACTAATACAATCATAAATGTAAGCTCAAATAGAAGTATGTATATGAAGAGAATATACATTTGTTCTAGCATACGCATCGCCCTCCTTTCGTGAGAAACGACACGCCACATCCTGCTTTGCTCACCTTAAATAGTATTATATAAAAAATGAAGACAAAAGTCAATCAAATGTTCGGTGGATTTGCAAATATATTTAATAAAACCCAAGCCATATCGCATAAAATATAGCGAGGGGGTATTCTTATGGGAACAAAAGGATTAGATTTTAAGCACAAAGAAGTAATAAACATAACAGATGGAAGACGTCTTCGGTTATGTACAAGATGTAACAGCAGATTTAGAAAGTGGTATAATCACATCTATCATAGTACCAGGCACAAATAGCAAGCTTAGCATATTTGCTGGTGGAAATGATATAGTTATACCATGGAAAAACATAAGATGCATAGGAGATGACATCATTTTAGTAGAAATATAGAAAAAATACTAATTTCTTTCACAATATAGACACAAAGGCTATATATAATATATAATAATATATATTAAGAGAAAGAAGGTATAAAAATGAATACAACCGTGTTAGTTGTAGATGACGAGCAAAGAATGAGAACACTAATAAAAGATTTTTTATTGAAGAAAGATTATGAAGTAGAAGAAGCAAAAGACCGGGGAAGAAGCACTTGAAATATTTCGGAGAAAAACAAGACAAAATAAATTTAATTTTGTTGGATGTTATGATGCCTAAACTAGACGGTTGGTCTGTTTTAAGACAAATAAGGCAAAATTCCAAAGTGCCAATAATAATGTTAACAGCAAGAGGAGAAGAACAAGATGAGCTTTTTGGATTTGAACTTGGAGCAGACGAATATATCTCAAAGCCATTTAGCCCAAAGATACTTGTTGCAAGAGTTGAAGCAATTTTAAAAAGGACGAACTCAAAAGAAATAAGTGGAGTAAATTATGGAGGCATAGAAATAGATGAAAATGGTAGAACAGTAAAATTGGATGGTAAGTTAATAGAAATGAGTTTAAGAGAATATGAACTTCTAAAATATTTATTAGATAACGTTGGAATAGCACTTTCAAGAGATAAGATACTAAATAATGTATGGAACTATGACTATTATGGAGATTCAAGAACAATAGATAGCCATATTAAAAAAATAAGACATAAGCTTGGTAAAAAAGGAAAATACATAAAAACAATGAGAGGAATAGGCTATAAATTTGAAGTAAAATGAGGAAAATATGATAACGAATATAAAAACTAAATTTCAAAGTATAAAAATAAAATTATTTTTAACATTATGTGCAACAGTAGCAGTAATAATTGCATTTCTTATTTTAATGAATAGTATGGTGTTAGAAAAGTACTATATATACAAAAAACAAATGGTACTAATCAATGCATATAAAATAATCAATGCATACTATAATGGAACATTAAAAAGTAATGATTTCAACATAGATCTTGAGAAAATTGCATTTACTAATGACTTTGATATTTTAATAAAAACTAGTAACAGTATATATACAACAAGCAAAGACTTCATAGAGTCTTTAACAGATGCAGAATATAATAGAAAAAAAGGAATAGATGAAAACCTACTCTTTAATGATGAGAATATAGAAATAAAAAGAACACTAGATAAACATACAGAACTATCATTTATTTTATTAACTTCAACACTAGATAATGGATATGAATTGTATATAAGAGTTGCAATAGCTCCAATAGAAGAGAGCGTAAAAATTGCTAATAAATTTTTAATGCTAATAGGTTTTATTGCAATAATTGCTAGTGGAATGGTAGTTTTAATAATCTCGAAAAAATTTACACACCCAATAGAAGAACTAAATCAAATCACATCAAAAATATCAAAGCTAGACTTTAGCCATAAATATAATGAAAGAGAAGAAGATGATGAAATAAATAATTTACGGAAAAAACATAAATATAATGTCTGAAACACTAGAGAAAACTATAAAACAGCTAAGAAGTTCAAATATAGAGTTGGAAAAAGATATAGAAGAAAAATCAAAAACAGATGAAATGAGAAAGCAATTTATATCAGATGTGTCGCATGAACTAAAAACACCAATTGCATTAATACAAGGATATGCAGAAGGATTAGTTGAAAATGTGACAGAAAATGATGAAAGTAGAAAATTTTACGCAGAAGTAATACTAGATGAATCAAATAAGATGGATATTTTAGTAAAAAAACTGCTTGAATTAATGAGGCTAGAATACGGAAAAAATGCATTTAATACGACAAAATTTGATATGAGCGAGCTTATAAGGGAGGTACTTAGAAAATCAAGTAAAAAACTAGAAGAAGAGAATATTACTATAAAATTTGATGATAAGCCGACATTTGTGATAGCAGATGAATTCTATGCAGAGCAAGTGTTTACAAACTATTTCACTAACGCAAGCAAAAATATAATGGAAATAGATGGCAAAAAAGAAATAAATATAAGTTATGAAATAGTAGAAGATAAGCTAAGAGTAAAAGTATTTAATACAGGTGAAAACATAGCAAGTGAAAATCTGAATAGAATTTGGAATAGGTTTTTCAAAATAGACACATCAAGAAACAGAGAAAATGGAGGAAGTGGAATAGGTTTATCACTAGTAAAAGCAATAATGACAAACACTAACAATAAATATGGAGTAGAAAACAAACCAGATGGAGTAGAATTTTATTTTGACATGAATATAGAAAAGAACAAATGAACTAATTTGTTATATTAAAAAATATGCTTGATTTTATATAAAAAAACTAATATACTCTTATTAAAGAAAGGGAGATATAAAAATGAATCCAGAAACAATCGAAAAACTATATGCTTTATTAGAACAAATACCAGTAACTAGTACAAATAGAACAAAGCTCAGAGAAATAAAAGAATTATTAGATAATCAAGAATTTGAGAAAGCAATTGAAGAACTGAAAAAACTAAAATATGGCACTGAAGAAGAAACAGAAGAAGTAGCAAATGAAATAAAAGAAGAGAAAAAGGAAGAAAATGAAAAATTGCCATTTCCTAAAGAACTAATGGATGAAGAACTAGAAGAAACATATATTAGTTTATTATTAAATGACCCCAAATCCATAAGTAGATACTATTTTCTATATGAAGACTGCTATTTTGCAGATGACACCATATTAAACTTATATAAAATCGTATTATTTGCAGATGGAGAAGCATATGCCTCAGAACTAGCAAAAAGAAATTATAATTTTGCAAGAAATATTGAGCTGATTTACCCATTAAAAGAAACATATAAAACAAAAACAAAAGGCAAAAAATACGATTTTGAAAAAGTTTATGTAAATCTTAGAAAACTATTTATTTTAAGAAAAAATTACAGAAGAATACCAATAAAATATATTCAAGATAAAATAATAGATATAATTAATTATAAACTATATGATTATATGTCAATTGAAGAAGTAGAAAGTGCAGTAAGCCAAGCAGAAGTAACATCAAAATTTAAACAGTCTATACTAAATGAAGGAATATATGACTTTTTAACATCAGGAGGAAATAATCTAGTAAATGGTTTAGAAATACCATTTACTATTCTATCAAGTGTATTAAAAGGAATAAGAAAAGGTGAAACTACATCTTTTGCAATGCCATCAAATGCAGGAAAAAGTAGGTTCACAATAGGACTCGCTGCATATATTGCATTTGTGCACCATGAAAAAGTATTAGTAATTTCAAATGAGATGTCACAAGAAAAGATGCAATTATGCTTAACAACAACAGTTATAAATAACCCTAAAATTCAAGAGCTTCATGGACATAAATTAAAAATTAGTGAAGGGGAGCTATTAGAATTAAAATTTAGACCAGAAAATATAGGAGAGGTAGAACAAGATGAAGATGGATATATACTAAAAAAAGATGAAGAAACTCAAGAAGAATTTATAGAAAAACTAAAAAAATACTCAAAAGACTTTAATGAAGTGATAGAAATTACATCATGGCTTAGTGAGCAAATGAAAAATTCAATTTACTTTATAAATATCACAGACCATACAAATGACGAATTAAACAAAGTAATCAAAAACTATTATTACAAAGACCAAATACAATATATTTTCTATGATACACTAAAAGCAGATAGTGAACACATAGGAAATGGTGACGAAGTCAAAAAAACAGCAACAATTCTTGCAAATCTAGCACAAAACTTTAATATATTTATAGGTTCAACAATGCAATTAACAGAAAACACAACAGAGCCATTAAACCTTAATGTAAATGATTTATCAGCAAGTAGAACAGTAAAAGAAGTATTAGACTCATTATGCTTAATAAAGCAAATACATAATGAATCTTTAAATGAATATGAATATTCAATAAATGAAATAGATACAGAATTTTTTGATTTAGAAAAATTTGAAGATCCAAATGTAAGATATTATGCATGTGTAGTAGATAAAAACAGAGCAGGAGCAAAACCAAAAGTATTATTTAGGCTAAACCTAGCTTACAACAGCTGGGAAGAATTAGGATATTTAAGGCTTAAATAAATTATTTTCAACATCAATGAAAGGTAATATTGAAGATATTAAACACTAAAGGCTAATTCATTAAAAAGATAATAGCATAATAAATTTTTAAAGGAGAGAAAATTTATGGAAAGAAAATTAAAAATAATAATAGAAAATTGCCCACAAAATCATAAATGTCCAGCAGTAAAAGTTTGCCCAGTTGGAGCACTAAGTCAGAAAGATTTTGAAGCACCTCAAATAGATTTTGACAAATGCATAAGATGTGGAAAATGTTCAAATTTTTGCCCTAAAAAAGCATTAGTACTGGAATAAAAGCACCATTCGAAGTAGCAAATGAAAACTTTATGGCAATAAAATTAAAAAATACAGAGAAAGAAATAATTGGTATAGTAGAATATGCAAAAAAATTTGGAATATAACTACAAATTAAAATAATTCATTAAGATTTAAAGAAAGCAATGATTATTTTTCATTGCTTTTTTGTGTATGACAGGCATGTCGTTTGACTAATCGGTGAAAGTCCGTAGTGGAGGTATATATCGC
>CANSNA010000009.1 GCA_947648255.1 uncultured Clostridium sp.
AATCTTTGATTTTCTGCAATCAAATCTTCTTCTACTTCTTTTGATAATTTCTTCCTTCTTGGTTTAGAACTCATATTTTCTCTTCGTCCTCTTCGTTCTTCATAAAGTGCTTGAGGTCCTTCCTCATAATATATACGTTCCCATTTGGCTATTCTAGTTGCACCAGCTAATCTAAAGTGATTTGCAGTTTCGTTAAGAGACAAATGGTTTTCATTCATATATTCTATCACATTTCGTTTGAAATCTCCACTATATGAGGATTTAAATTGTTTTACTAATCCTTCAACACCATGTTCTTCATATTTTCTTATCCAATTGATAATCATAGAATGAGCTGGTATTGAAAATTGTTTAGCTGCATCTCTGGTACTATGATGTTCATCAAGGCAATACTTCACTACTTTTAACTTAAATTCATTTGAATATTTACTCATTAAAAATACACCTCCAAATGTTAGATATTTTGTCTAACTTTTGGGGTGCACTTCACAATAGAGAACGGCTCATTATTTTATAGTGAAAAATTAGACTGTTTGGTATTTCAATACTATGATACAAAAAACAAAAGACAAATTATGAGGCAGAGAAAAAAGGAAAGTAAAAAAGAGTTCAACACAAGGGTTACAAAAGTAAAAAGTGAATTAGATGCAGGTACATATATTGGAAAAAGTAAAGAAACAGTTGTAACTTTGGCAGAGCAATATATTGAAAATAAACATGCAGATGGTATCACAAGCGACAGAAGTTACAGCAGAGAGTTAGAAACATTGGAACAAATAAAAAAGACTTGTAGAAACTTTTGTAACCTTCCTATAGATATAACAGAAGAATATATACACAATGAATTACGAAAATTTTGCTAGTTTTAGCCTATTGCATCACTATTGCATCACTTTCATATAATAAAGCCCTTGTAAACATTGATATTTCAATACTTACAAGGACTTACGAGTCTGGTAGCGAAGGAGGGAATCGAACCCACGACACTGCGGGTATGAACCGCATGCTCTAGCCAACTGAGCTACTTCGCCATAAATATTACTTATTTATTATACTGGCTCTTTTGTGATTTGTCAATATGTAGTTTTGATTTTTTTATAAGTTTTATACTTATTTTTTCTTTTTTTCCTGTGGTATTACAATTTTATCTTTTGGGTTTCTATTTATTTTTGGTTTTGTTGCTGGTACATGTGTTGAAACAGAAGAAATTGCTAAGTTATTTCCATTACCTGTAACCACTTCTATATTCTTTTTTTCATTTACATTATTATCACTAGAACTCATAAAAAACTCCTTAAATAATTTTATATAATTATATTACCATAAAATTCAAAATTTTTCAAGTAAAATGTTTTTCTCTTCTTAATGTCATTAATTTTACCCTTAAGATCAAGGCGACATAAAATATTTAAAATAAACTCTTGACCAATGAAAAATAAGAGAGCATAATAAAGATATAGTTACCTGAATGGTGACAAAATTGTAGTTTGACTATGTCTCGAAAAGTCGGGCACCCTAAATCGGGTGCCCGGCGATTTTTTATACTTTTTTAACATCTAATCTTAAAATGCAAATATTTCTAACTATATAATTATTTTCATATTCTTCTTGTTATTCCCATAAAACAAGCTGAGCATCGGCTTTTAGGAAAGACTGTTCTAATAGATAATTTTGTACTAATTCAGGATTTTTTATTACTTTGTCTTCTGTTAAGTATATTTTATCTGTATATTTACCACTCTTTAGTGATAATTGATATATCACATTAAACTTATTGGTTACAGAGCTTTGACTTATATCTGATAAACAAATTGCTTGTGCATTGAACTTATTTAGCACCATCATTAATCCATCTAGTAAATGTTTTGATGACATCTTTCCAAATGGATTATCTAATACTAAAAACTTAGATGTTTCAAGTTTTCCATCATCACCATATTTAGCAAGAACTTTTTTTCTTGTATATTGAATAAGAGCAAGTACTAAAATAATACATGATGCTAACTTCTCTCCTCCAGAATTCTCACTAATTACATCTTCCCATTTCTTTAGCCCACTATTTTTCTCAGAAATATCAAATTTATATAACCTAACTCCAATATTTTCTGTATTAATAACAACATTTAATAATTGTCTATCAGAAAGCCAATCTTTTATTCTCTTTGCCACTACTTGCCTAGAATTTTCCTCTTGCTCTTTGCATTCTTCTCTTAACCTATTTATACAATTTTCAATATAATCATTCATTCTCTCTTTTGCAAATTGGTCTAACTCTTTTGGTATATCTATTTCTAGAAGTTGTACTTTTCTGAGCCTTCCTTCCATCTTTATATCAGAACTATCAGATATATTTTTCATTTCTAGATATATATATTTCCCTTGCACATATGCATGATGTTTAATATTATCCTTATCATTTTCCATATGTTCCATTGTTGTTTTTAATACCTTTATCATTTCTTCTAGTTTTTTTGCACAATCTGTTACTCTCTCATATATAAAATAATAATCTGCAAATTCATATCTTTGTGGATCCATATTAGTTAAAAAATTACGAATTACTGGATCTTTTTCTTTATTATTAGCTTCTATTTCTTTATATAGATTATTTATATTCGTCTTTTTAGCTGCATTTTCATTATTTTTATTATCAAGTTCTTTTGCTAATTCATCTATTTTTGTATTATTATAGTCAAAACCAGAAATATCTATCTCTCTATATTTTGGCTTATCTTTAATCACCCCTATTACTATATAAATGCTTTCATTAATCTTATCAATATTCTTTGATAAATCATTTAATTTTGTCTCTATATCTCGAGTTCTTTCCTTTAGTTCTTTTCTTCTATTATCATAATTTCCCTTAATCAAATGTGCCTGTAGTGGCTCAGGCTTTTCTAATTTTGTTAAAGATTCATTAACTCCCTCTAATTTAGTCTCAAATCTTATTTTTTCATTATTTACCTTTTTCTCTTCTTCTCTAAGATAGTTTAATTCTTTCTCTATTTCTTTTTGTTTTTCTCTTGCAAAATCTTCTTCCTCTTCACTATAAATTTTTTCCTCATATTTTCCTTTTAAGTCTTGATAGTCTCTGGTTAGTTCTCTCTCCTTTAAATTCATTATTTTATTTGCCTTTTTTATATTTTCTTCAATACTTGCTTCATCCTTTAATATGTCACTTTTAAGCTCCTCATATATTTTTTCCAATACTTCTAAGGTCTGATTTAATTTTTCTCCATTTTCCACATTTGGTATCTTTCCACTTTTTTCTTCTAATTTAATTTTATTGTCCTCATTTTCTCTTACTTTTTGGTTTAACCTGTCAGTTTCATTTTTACATTCTTCTATTTTCTGTTTTAATTCTTCCCTTTTTTTCTCATTTTCTTCTGTAACTTTTTTTATCTTTTGTTTTTCTTTTAATAACTCCATATAATCTTTATTCTTATTTAAATATTCTGCAAACTTTTCTCTATCTTTTTGATTATATTCTATTTTTTTATTTATTTCATATATATTTTTATTTATATTATCTTTTATTTCATTTAATCTATCATTTTCTTTATTAATCTCACCTTTTCTTAGTTCTAAATTATCTTTTTGCTCTTCAATTTCTTTTAACTCATTGGTTAATTTACTTTCTGTATTTTCATCATAACTGTATTCTTTAATAAACTTAATTGAAGTTTTTATATAATCAAGTTTTTCTTCCTCTTCTCTTATATTAGCCTCCAATGCTTCAATTTCTTCTATTAAACTTAGTTCAAACTCTTTTCTCAAATCATCATCAAAAGCTTTGACATTATATAAACACTCTAATTTAAGATTATCAATTAGACTAACACTCTTATTTTTAGGTTTAAAATCTCTTTCTATATCCTTTTGCAATATTATTGGTGTCAGCCTACTTATTTCTTCGCCTGCAATTAGCTCCTCTATTTTCTCATAATCTTTCTCATTTAAAATAATATAACTATATGGTAATATTGGATTTATTTGTAGTAATTTTTGCCTATAAGCTCTCTCTTGACCCGTTAAATAGTCTTCACCTGTCTCATATTCTATCTTATTTTTTTCTAATATTTTCCCTATTTTTAAATCTACATGGATTCCTCCATTTCTTAGGCTATATAGAATTTCCTTATTTTGATTTAACTTTTCTATATCTTCATTTTTCCTATTTCTTACAAAATCTTTTTGCCTTTCTATTTCAGATAAATTAATCTCCATGTCAAATAATCTTTGCCTATCTATTGCAAAGTATTCTAGAATTTTCTTTAACTCATAAGTTTGTTTTTCATAGTTCTCTATTTCCTGCTTTTTACTTTGAGCCTTTTCTATTAATTTTTCTATTTTTTTACTTATGTCTTCAATTTCCTCAATATTACTTTTTATTTTATCATCTGAAATTTTAAGCTCTTTTCCATTATCTTCAATTTGAAGAACTAAATTTGTATTAATTTTTTCATATCCATTATCTATTTCCTTTACTTCTTTTTCATCTAATTCCTCTAATATATTTCTAACCAATTCAAGCTGTAGGCTTTCAAAAATTTCTTTTTCATAATTTTTAAAATTCTCTTCTCTATCCAAAATAACAGCACTTTTTCTTTGCATATCTGTATATTTTTTACTTTCTAGTTCTTCTTCACTTTTTGCAGCTTTATAAACTTTATTTATATCTTCTAATTCTTTTTTCAGATTTTCTATTACATCCTTCAAAATGCTTATTTGCTTTTCATACTCTGTTTTTAAAGAGTACTCTATATTTCTTATCTTCTCTCTTTGCTCTCCTTTTTGCAATTTTTCTTTTGAGGCAAAGGCTGCTTCTTTTTCAGCTCTTGCCTCCTTATATTCTCCATATATTTTTGCAGCCTTTACTATTCTTAAGTTTTCTACAATCTCCTTTTGCTTTTTATCTTGTTCTTCAATTTCTTTTCTCTTTTCTTCTAATTTTTTTAAACTAGCTTCAAGATTATTTTCTAATTTATAATATTCGTCTGATACTTCCTCATACTTTATCATACCTATCTCAGCATTTGTCTCTTTAATCTTCTCCAAAAATTCACTTTGCTTTTTTTTAGAATTATTTAAGCATACACTTAACTTTAAATATATTTCTTCTAATTCTTTTCTTATTATCTCTTGTTTATCCATGTTTTCTAATAAATTTGCTAACTTTCCTGAATACTTATCTGCTTCTTCTTTAAACTTTTCTAGCTCCTCTTTTTGTTTTATCTTATCTTCATTGCTTATTACTTCTTCCATTAAGTTTAAAAACATTTCTCTTAGATCCTCTGCATTTTCTAAATTTTCAGATATAGTTTTAAGTATCCATTGATTAACAACATCATCCGCTTTTTCGCATTTTTCAAAAAGGTCGTCTGCACCACCTTCTTTTTCATTCATCTTAGCTAAAATTTTCCATTCGTCTTTAAAAATTCCTCTTTCTTCTAAAACCTGACTATATCTTTTTTGTTCGTCAATTGTAAAGGTTTCTATATCGTGACTAATTCCTTCTCTTTTCCTAAGTTCACTCAAGCAATAATCATAAGATTTATACCTTGTTACACCATCTTGTTTTGTAATAAAATCTATATTCATTATATCAAAATGATTTGCTGACTTATACTGATTAACAAAAGTAAAATATTTTATTCTATATTTATTTTCCTCTGTAATAGCCCTATTCATGACAATTCCAGTCAAAAAATATGTTGGTGTAGCTGTATTATCTAAAATCCACTCTAACATAACAAAAGTTGGCTCTTTAGATGTTAGATAAGACTCTACCTTTCTTTTATGTATTTTCACATTTGGAATAATTGGTTGCATAATTAACTGTGTTAAAACACTCTTTCCTCCACCATTTGATAGATTTAAAAGCACATTTTCTCCATTATAGCAATCTATTAACTGATCTACTATATATCTTCCACTATATGGCACATTTGCAATTCTTATTCTATTGATTCTTGGCATTTTCTTCACCTACCTTAAATATATCATTTATTTCGTAAATTCTATCTTGAGATAAATAATAATATTGCATCAAATCATCTAATTTTTTAGTCGCTCTTATCTCAGTATCATCATCTGTTATAATAATTAATTTTTCGTCTCTTAATAATTTACATGCTGTCAAAACCGTTCCCTTTCTAGTTTTAAGCTTATTATCTTCTTCTAATGTTTTGGCTTTCCAATATTCAGCAGTATGTATAAAATTAATAGAATATCTCTCCTCTATCTTTACCGCTTCTTCATCTGAAACAAGCATTAATGTTTCATCTAATTTACTTAATATATCTTTTATCTGTAAAAAATCTACTTGCTTTGGATTTTTATTTTTTCCTCCATAAAACATATATAAAATTGTCATAATAATATATATTTGTAAAAATGCATCTTTTAAATTAGCATCTTTTTTTACACTTTCTCTTACATCTTTTAGTGAAAACCCAAACAAATTATTCTCTACATTTGGGACAAAATATACAGCATGCGGAACTGCAACTATTCTAAAATCTAACTCTCTTGCCATAACATCTAATATATCTCTTACCTCTTGTTCCTTAAAATTAAAATATAATTCCTTATCTTCTGTATCAGTTATTTGCCCTTTTTCTAAGAGCCTTTTATATATTCTAAATGCTTCCTCCAACTTCTCCTATTCCCTTTCATATACATTAAACTTAAAGTTTGTCATTTCTATTTCTTCATCTTCTAAACTAATACTCTCACTTGTTTTTTCTATTAATATTTTTCGTATCCCATAAAAATTAGGTTCTTTGTATGAAATCATTTTCAAGCAATATGATAAATCAAATTCGCCATTACTTTCGAGCACAATATCCTCAGTTTCTTTCTTCCATTCATCTATATCTATTTCACTTAAATCGTATAATTTAAGCATTTCCATAAATATAAGTCTCTCCTCTAGCATACTTTTTTTCAGCTCATGCTCTTTTAAAAAATTATAAAACTCCTTAAAATCAAATCCTTCTTTATGATTTCCTGCAAATTCAAATAAACTAGATATCACAGCTATATGAGCTTCATTTCTTCTTTGTATTCGTTTTTCTACAAGCTCACTTTCCTCTAAAGTATCTTGCTCTACGCTATATTCATCCTCTTTGCTGTCATTTATTTTCGTCTGTTTATCATAAATAGTATTTAAATTTAAAGTTTTATTCATTCTTGGCATAAAAAGTGGTCTCAGCAACTTTATATAAACTGTTAAAACACTCTCAAATTCCCTTTGCTCTAACTTGTCTATTATTTCTTCTTGAAAATTATATGTTTTCACAATGCTATATTCCATTGCATCTTTTAGCATATCTAAATAAAGTTTTTTAACATTTTTACATTTTGTAAGTAAATTTATCTGCATTTTTAGTGCAGTTTGCACATTTTTTAAAATTTGATATATATCTTTTTTTGCACTCTTAGTCTTCTCATCAAGATTTTGTGTCAATTCTTCTTCCTGCTTTATTCTATCTAAGCTTTCTCTTATCATCTTGTCTATCCTATCCATCTCTTCATATTCTTCTTCTAAAAGTTCATACATATTATTTACTAAATTATCATACATTTCACCAGAAATGTTATTAATATTATTTTTCAAGCTATATTCAAATTGATTTAATTGTATCTGCTTATTTCTTAGCATTGCTATTAAATTTTTACTTTTAGATATCGCTTTTTTATATTTTTTCTTATGTATTAACATTTTAAGTTTAATTTCTTCTATCTTAAAGCCTAATTCGTCATCAACCTCTTTAGTTCTAAACAAAAAGTTATACCCTTGTTTGGTTAATTCATAAACTGCTTTATTATCATTATTTAACTTGTCCGCAATTAATCTTATTTGTACATTTCTAAAACTCGAGCTACTATACTCTGCTATTGAATAATTTCTACTTTGACCTTTATTTTGCAAAATATCTTTTATAATGTATCTTACTAATTCTTTAACATCAATATTCTCATCTGAATAATTCGAAATAACCTCTCTAACAAACACTGCTATATTCTCTATAGTGCACTCTTCCTCTTCTGTTAGCGTAGTTTCCATGATATAAATAAGTACTGATAAAATTAGGTTTTCCATTTTATTTTCATCAAATAGAGCTTCCATTTGCATAGATGTATTTCTTCTATTTGTTATAGAATCTACAATGGCAATAAACTCCATTCTTTTTGAAAAACCATCTAAAATTTCTAACATCCTAAATCCCCTTATTTTTCTAATAATTTCTCAAGCTCTTCATAATTTAAAATCTCTTGTGGTATATATTTATTTTGCTTTAGTATATCTTGTATTTTATTTTGTACATCATTTGCTTTAAAATTATTAAAAAAATCACTTAAAGTAATATTCTTTTTCTGACCTTTTACAATATCTCTTAAAATTATGCCGATTAGAAAGTTCTAGCATCTTCTCATAAATTTCCTCAAAAAGCCTTATATCACTTCTATAATTCGCCCTTTTTACTCTCTCAAAAATATCTATTCCTGTAAAATCCAAATCTCCCCAATAAACAAAATTTACCTTCGAATTTAACATTTCTTTTTCATAATCTTCTAATGCATTATGTTTTGTAATCTTATTCCCTTCCCCATATATGATACCATCTATCTCGAGTCCCAAAATATTTAAGCTCTTTAGCTTATTATTCCTTGCAATTTTTCTTAAAGTATACCATGTGTCTTTGTTCTCGATTATTAGTATTGTCATATTCTCTTTTTGATTTAAAATATAATCAAAAAATGGCTCTGGTGTTAAATAAAAATTTAAAATCTCTTCTAAATTATTAACTCTAAGTATCGATTTGCCAACTTGTGTATCAAGCATCTTTTCATATTTCCATATTTGATATGCCCTTTCATTTTTAGATAACTGTACCTTTAGCTTCTCCTTATCTGTTTTAAAAAAATTATCTAGTTTTTTTATTTCATCTCTTTGCCTTTTATATAAATTCTTATTAGATAAATACTTTTCTATTTTAAACTCAGGAGCCAAATGCTTAATTTCTCTCTCAAGTTCTATATCTTTTTCTTTATCTTTAATTATTCTATATTTCATATAAAGAAATGGAATTCTGCCATTAGTATTTCTCTTACTACCTACCTGTGCAATAATTCCATCTTCTATAAATCTATTAACTTTCTGAACTAAGTCCATATAATCTACAGGCTTTATAATATTTTCTAACTCCTCTAATGTAATATAAGTTTGCTTTAATTCTTGAAAATTTTTTTCCATTTTTCCCTCTTTCAATTTATGTAAACATTATATCGTAAAATACAAATTATGTCAATATTTTTAAGATTTTTCGCATTTTAAAAGAAGAATAAGAGCCCCAAGCTGCTCTTATTCTTCTCTTTCTCTATCTATTTCCTTTTTCTCTTCTTTTTCCTTTGCCTTTGCCTTTGTTTCTATTTTTGCAATTTCAGGTGTTACTATAATATTTTGTGTAAGTTTGCCTGTTACTATAATGTTTTCCCATCCACCTGTTCCTTCACCGTGAATTAGGCTTTCTCTTTCTTTTTGCAAAATAATCTGGCACTATTCTCATTGCATTTTTATATGCTTCACTAAATGCTTTTCTTCTATCTGTATTGTCAGCTTGTATAATTGCATCTGGCTCTTGTACACCATCTGGGCTAAGTAGAGTTATTTTTTCCTTATCATCTTTTGTCATATTACATCAAACTCCCTTCTAAAACTGCTTAATTCATATAATCTCTTAATTTCTTGCTACGACTTGGATGTCTAAGTTTTCTTAACGCTTTAGCTTCAATTTGTCTAATTCTCTCTCTAGTTACCTCAAACTCTCTTCCTACTTCTTCAAGTGTTCTCGCTTTACCGATCTTCTAAACCAAATCTTAGCTTCAAAACCTTTGCCTCTCTTGGAGTTAATGTATTCATTACATCTTCTAATTGTTCTTTTAATAATGTATAAGCTGCTGAATCTTGTGGAGCTGGTGAATCATCATCAGGAATAAAATCTCCTAAATGGCTATCATCTTCTTCTCCAATTGGAGTTTCAAGAGAAACTGGATCCTGTGCAATTTTTTGTATCTCCATAACCTTATCAATTGGCATCTCAAGCTCTTCTGAAAGCTCTTCTGGCGTAGGCTCACGTCCTAATCTTTGAAGTAGATGTCTTGATGTACGTATTAATTTGTTTATAGTTTCAACCATGTGCACTGGTATTCTAATCGTTCTTGCTTGGTCTGCTATAGCTCTTGTAATAGCTTGTCTTATCCACCAAGTAGCATAAGTACTAAACTTAAATCCCTTTTCATAGTCAAACTTTTCTACAGCCTTAATAAGCCCCATATTACCTTCTTGTATCAAATCTAAAAATAGCATTCCTCTTCCTAAATATTTTTTAGCAATACTTACAACTAATCTAAGATTTGATTCAGCAAGTTTTTGTTTAGCCTCTTCATCTCCATTAATTATTCTTTGTGAAAGTTCAAGCTCCTCTTCATATGTAAGAAGCGAAATTCTGCCTATTTCTCTTAAATACATTCTAACTGGGTCATCTATATTGATTCCATCAAAATCATTAATTGCAGTATCACTAATATCGACTTCTTCTATACTCTCTAAATCATCAATATCAGGTTCAATATCTTCAAAGTCATCTTTTAATAAATCAACCCCAATTTCCTCAAAAGCATCAAAAACTTTGTCAATTTCTTCTGGATTTATATCTTCAAGCTCTGTTGCAAGTTCTCCATAAGTAATGCTTCCCTTCTCTTTTGCTTTTGACAAAATCTTATCTACTTTTTCTTTATCAGTAAGCTGAGCTTCTTCCTTTATTTCGTCTTCTTTTTCTAAAGCATCCTCTTTAAGAGAAGTCTCCTTATCCTCTTTTATTGTTTTTCCCTTTACTTCACTTTTTGGCTCTTTTACTATTTCCTCATTTTTTATTTCCTTTGTAGAAGCCTTTTTACCTTTTTCGGCATTTGTTTTTGCTTTTTCATTTTCTTCAGCTTTACTTTTTTGAACTTTCTTTTCCTGTTCTTTACTCATTTTCGGCCTCCTTTACCTTAAACTAACTAATTTTTTACTTATCTCCTTTAGCCTTTCTCCAATATGAACTACCTCTTCTTTATCCAAAGTACCAGATACCATCTTTTTTAATATCATAGACTTTTCTTTTTGTAACTTTTCTCTAATAAACTTTTCAGTTATATCCTCTACAGCTTTATCTATATCACTTATGTCTAATTCTTTTGATAATATATATGTAATGTGACTCAAAAGTGCTTCATCTTCTTGAAAAATACCTATCACATTAGTAATATCTCCTTTTTCTAGTTCTTCATACAAGATTTTAACAATTTTTCTGTTAATCTCATTTTGAAAATCCTCTGGTCTAATCTCATCTTTAACTCTTTTATAAACTTCTTGCCCTCCATTTATCAAAAGAAATATCATCAAATTTTCTTTAGCAACACTTGCACTAGCATCTGGCTTTTGTGCCTTAGCTACATTTTTGGCAGCATTCGGTCTTTCAAGAATTTTCTCTTTCTTGGAATTTGCATATTCCAGTTTATTGATTTCTGCATATATGGCTTCTTTAGATATACCATATGTTTCAGCTATTTTGTCTATATACACTTCTTTTTCAAAGCTTGACTTAGTCCTAAGTAATATTTTACTAACTTCATTTAAAAACTTTATTTTATCATTTGCCTGATTTAAATCTAAATTTTGTTTTAAATTTTTGACCTTAAACTCAACCAAAGATATTGCATTTTTCAAATATACTCCAAACTTCTCACTTCCATATTTTGTAACAAACTCATCTGGATCTTTTGCACCCTCAATTTGAAGAATTCTAATATCATATCCAATATTTTGCAAAATCTCTAAGCCTCTCATAGTAGCACCTTGTCCAGCAGAATCTGCATCATAGCCAATTATTATCTTAGACTTATAATTCTTAAGAAGTCTACCTTGTTGTTCTGTAAGAGCTGTACCAAGAGATGCAACTGCATTATCAATTCCCCTTTGATGAAGAGACACCGCATCCATATACCCTTCTACCATTATAAAAAAGTCTTTTGCAGTTTTTTTTGCTATATTTAATGCATATAAATTTCTGCCCTTGTTATAGCATATTGTATCAGGTGAGTTTATATACTTAGGCTTAGAATCATCTAACGCTCTTCCACCAAATGCTATAACCTTATTTTTTATATCTCTAATTGGAAACATAAGTCTTTTCTTGAAAGCATCATTTGGTACACCTGATTTAGACATCAAAACAAGCTTTGACTCAAATATCTCTTTATCATTAAAACCTTGCCTTTTTAGCTCCTTATATAAATCATCAAAATTACCTGAGTAACCTATTTGAAATTTCTTTAAAGTAGCATTATCCATCTTTCTTTTCTTCACATATTCCTGAGCTTGTCTTGCATTTTGTCCATATAAATTATTATGAAAATATAAGGCAGCAGCTTCATTAACTTCAAGCACTTTTTCCTTCAAAGCAATTCTTTTTTGCTCGTCTTCACTAACTTGAATTTTAGGTAGAGTAATATTTGCTCTATCAGCAAGCATTTCCACGGCTTCTTTAAATCCGATGTTTTCAATTTTAGTCAAAAAGCTTATCATATCTCCACCGTACTCCACAGCCAAAGCAATGGAAGATTTGTTTAGACTCTGAAACCGAAAAAGATGGAGATTTTTCATTGTGAAATGGGCACAAACCGAAATAATTTCTGCCATGTCTTTTAAGTGCAACATATCCAGAAATCACATCTACTATATTAATGTTTGCCTTAATTTCCTCTATCAAGCCATCACCATATACCGCCATCTTTCTACCTTCCTTAAATATATACATATATTATTCGACACATAATTTATAAATCCTTCAAACATTATGTCGATTAATTATATGTATGTAATAATTTTGACTATAATATGTAGTAAAAATAATGATAGACGGAAAGAGATTATTAATGAATTCCAATAATCTCTTTCCGTTTTTATTAATCATACACTTTAAATATCATTTTTCAATTTTACCACATGCAATTTTAGTTCCAGAATTGCCACTTGGTTGAGTAGTAAAATCATCTGGTGAATCATGAATTATAACAACTTTTCCTAATATATCTTTAATTTTAAACTTATTTATTAAAACAGTCATATATGCATAGCCATTATTTTCAATTAATGGAGGAAGATCTCCCTTATGAAAAGGATGATAGCAATTAGTAGGATTTAAATGTGATTTTGCATTTGCAAATTCATCAGTTAAATTACCTGTGCAGCTTTCTCCTTCATGTATATGAAAACCAAAAAATCTTCCAGTGCAACTATCTTTAGACTGTGGTAAACCTTTTATTTTAGCAGAAATTAAAGTGCCCTCTTTGGTTTCTTTAAAAGTAACAATACCATTTATTTTAGGAAATTTCACTCCACCTTTTATATTAGCTTTAGCATCATAAAATATGTTTGATAACATTGTATGCACCTCTAATTTTAAACTATATAGTATTGTATTCAAAATAAGATTAAAGTGTTAAGAATAATTGTTACAATAAAAAATCCCTATCCTAATTTCCTCTCTAACAAATCAGCAACTTCTTTGGCCTTCATCAAAATATACTCCTGATCTTCACCTTCGATCATAACTCTTATCAAACTCTCTGTACCAGAAGCTCTTACTAAAACCCTGCCGTTATCTTTAAACTCTCTCTCAATTTCTTGTATCTTAGCACAAATCTCGCTATCTTCTTTATATCCTGCTTTTTTTTCATTATCTACCTTAGCATTAACTAGCACTTGTGGATATATCTTAATATCTTTTTTAAGCTCAGATAAAGTACATTTACTCTTAAGTACAATCAATGTAAGAAGTACAGATGTAAGAATTCCGGTCACCTGTTGGATTGTAATCTAATAAAATAATGTGCCCTGACTGCTCTCCTCCTAAATTATAGCCATTTTTCAACATCTCTTCTAAAACATATCTATCCCCTACTTTGGTCTGCACTAATTGTAGTAAATTCTTATCTGCAAATTTATTTAGACCTAAATTACTCATAACAGTTGCTGTAATTGTATCTTTCTTAAGAAGATTATTTTCTTTTAAATATTTAGCAAAAATTGAAAGAATAATATCTCCATCAATTGTTTCTCCATTTTCATCTACTGCAAGACATCTATCTCCATCCCCATCATAGCTAATTCCAAAACTCAAATTATTTTCCTTAACAAGTTTAGAAATTTTCTCTATATGAGTTGAGCCACATTTCTCATTTATATTAATACCGATTAGGATTATTTTCTATAATTATATGTTTTATCCCTAAAGCATTAAAAATCCTTTCTGCAATATCTGATGTTGCACCATTTGCAGTATCAATACCGAACTACAAAATCATCTTTCATGTTACTTTTAATATCATCTCTAAAATTATCTATAAAAAATTCTAAATACTCATTTATTAAATCTTCTCTATTTTCATTCTTTCCAATTTTATCTCCTACTGGTCTAACCTCAAAAACCTTATTTTTATTTTCCATTGCAGTTTCAATTTCTTCTTCTATATCATCATCTATCTTCATTCCCTTATTACTGAAAAATTTAATTCCATTATATTCATAAGAATTATGAGATGCAGAAATCATAACACTTGCATCTGCATTTAACTTTCTTGTAAGATATGCAATAGCTGGGGTTGGAATCACTCCCAGATGAATCACCCTTGCACCATAACTTAAAAAACCAGCAGTCATACTGCTTTCTATTAAATCTCCTGAAATTCTGGTATCTTTACCAATTAATATTAGTGGTTCATACTCTTTATTTTTGCTAAACACATACGCCGAAGCCTTTGCCACTTTATATACAAGTTCTGGTGTAAGCTCACTATTTGCAATTCTTCTAATTCCATCTGTTCCAAAATATTTTCTCATAAATTATGCTCCTATTATTTTTTATTATATTTATTTAATAACTTCTAAATTTATTACTAAATTTCCCATAAATTTAGACGCACCGATTTCTCGATTTGCGTCTTTCCCCTATATTATTTAAGCTATAGTATCACTTTTTGTATCAAAAGGAATAAACTTATTTACTCCCTCACTTTCTAATGTCTCATCCACCTTAAATGATTTAAATGAATTTGATATTTTCTCATCTACCAAACCTTCAACTGTTTCTTGTGATGAAGACTGTGCAAGTGCAAGTTCACTAACTAAAATTTGTTTTGCATTAGTAAGCATTTTTTTCTCACCAGTAGATAGCCCTTTTTCTTTTTGCTTAAAACTCAAATTCCTAACTACATCTGCAACTTCATAAATATCGCCTGTTTTCATTTTATCCATATTCTCTCTATATCTCTTGTTCCAATTTAATTCTGACTGTGTCTCATCTTCACTCAAAATGTCAAATACTTTAATTGCCCCAGTTTTATCTATTATACTTCTTATTCCAACTTTTTCTGCTTGAGCTGTTGGTATCATTACTTTAACATCACCTGGCAACTTAACTATGTAATATGCCTGTTTTTGTCCTAGTATATCTTTTTCTTCAATAGCGTCGATTGTTCCTGCACCATGCATAGGGTAAACAATATAATCGCCTACGTTGAACATAAACACACTTCCTCTCAATTTTGTCAAATTTTTCCGACATAATAATTATACTATAAAATTTCTAAAAAGTCAAAGGAATTATGTAAAAAAAGTTTTATACTATTTCACTATCAGACTATTAATTAAGAGTTTCATATCCTTTAAAGTTAGCTCTCCTCTATGGATTGTATAAATGTGCTCTTCATTTTCATTTTTTATCATTTTATATCCGAAAGCCTCTGTCTCTGTTGATATATATGGCGTTCCATCACTATTAAATAAAATTTGTATAGTTTGTTTTGAATAATCAAAATTATTCTCTTCAAGCAAATGCAAATATTTATCTGTATCAAGATACTTAACAAAAGCCTTTCCTCTCATCTCAAAGTTTAAAGTTTCCAAATCTTTCATCATAGACTTACAAGTTTCATCTTCTTTTGAACCACATTGTACAAATATTGGAAGCCTGTATGCTTTTAATTCATCTATATTAAACCCTGTTTCCTCTGTTATATAAAGTCCAAATTTATCATTCGGATTTATAGTTTCTTCATTATGGCTAGTATTATCAGGAGAATTTTCTGGTTTTATGGGTTTGTTATCTTGCAAAATAATATTAATTACTATTAAAAGTAAAAGTATGATTAAAATTATTGATAATACTATTCCCTTCTTTGTCATATGTGTCATAAGTTTTCCCTCCAAAAATACATGTTTTCCCATTTATATTATAACAGAGATTTTAAAAAAGTAAATATATTTTTTAGAAAAAATCTTACTATTCATAGCACCTAAAAAAAATGCTATGAATAGTTATTTGAGAGCATAATATCTGTTTTTTGTACAAGATAAATTATGAAAAGCTTGTACAAAAATAAATATCCTGCTCTCAAAGTTAGGCGAAAACTCTCACCTTATTAATTAAATTACAGCTAAACTAGATCACAACCTCAAGCTCATATATTCTAGAATTATCAATAAGCTTAACTTGCTTTTCCAGAATTTCTTCTCCATTTACTTTAAAGCTCTTAACAGTATTTAACCCATCATGACTTCTATTAATAACCTTAATATTATAAGTGCTAGAAAAATACTCATACCTTATATTATACTCATTTAAAGTAGTTGAAATACAAGGCTCTATTTTAAGCACACCGTTCATTTATCTTAAGCCCTAAAATATACTCAATTCCTGCCTTATAAAACCAACTACTAGAACCAGTATACCAAGTCCAACCTCCACGACCAAGTAAATTAGATGCTCCATAAACATCAGCTGCAATAACATATGGCTCAACCTTATAAACCGAAACCTTATCAATAGAATTTGAATGTTCAATAGGATTTATCATCTTGTATAACTCCATAGCCTTATCTCCAAAATTCAGGTATGCAAAAGCAATAATTGCCCAAATAGCAGAATGAGTATATTGCCCACCATTCTCGCGAACTCCAGGAAGATAAGCTTTAATATACCCAGGTTCTAAGCCTCCTTTATCAAATGGAGGATCAAGAAGCTTTATAATACCGGGTCTTCTTATCAACCAAATGCTTCTCCAAATTCTGCATTGCAAGCTCTATCTTGTCTTTATCTCCTGCACCAGATATAACTGCCCAGCTCTGTGCAATACTATCAATTTTACATTCTTTATTGCAAGAAGCTCCGAGGCACTTGCCATCATCCATAAACGCTCTTTTATACCATTCTCCATCCCAAGACGAATTATTTAGTGCAAATTTTAACTCATTCCTAATTACTTCATACTTTTTAATATACTCAAACTTTCCGAGAAGCCTCACATACCTTATTAAACTTACTTAAAACATCATACAAGAAAAATCCAAGCCATACACTCTCACCTCTACCTTTGTTTCCAACTGTGCTAAATCCATCATTCCAATCACCGAGAACCAATTTTAGGAAGACCATGTTCTCCAAAATCAAGCGACTTCTCTATTGCCCTTATAGCATGCTTATAAATACTTTCTCTTAAATTACTTTCCTCATGAATATCATACTTTTCATCTTCTCCAAAATTCAGCAAATTCCCTTGCAAATATGGTACTTCTTCATCAAGTATACTATAATCTCCTGTAAACAAAATATATTCACATACAGCATAAGGTAGCCACAAAAGGTCATCTGAAAATCTAGTTCTAATACCTCTTTTAGTTTCATCATGCCACCAATGCTCCACATCTCCTTCTTCAAACTGATGCCTTGCATGTTTTAATATCTGTTTCTTTAGCATATTTATATCTATATATTTACAAGACAAACTATCTTGAAGCTGGTCTCTAAATCCAAAAGCACCTCCAGATTGATAGTATGCACTCCTTGAATATAGCCTTGAGCTAATTGTTTGATACATAGCCCAGCCATTTAGCATAAAATCTAATTCTTCATTATTGGTCTTAACTTGAACCTTTCTTAAAGTCTCTCTCCAATGCTCTTTTACATCTCTTAAATAAATGCTTGCATTCTCTACATTTTTATACTTTTCTAAAACTCCATATATAGAGCTTTCTTCTTCCTCTTCTCCAAGCATTAAAACTATTTTCTTTTCTTCAAAAGCATCAAGATCTACTTCGAACTCAAGTGCAATGCAAGAAGGTACTCCTAAAGCATTTTCCATGCTTAGTCTTTCCCCATATATACCACTTGGATTATATAAATCTCCTTTTCCTAAAAAGCTTAAATTATTCCCCGTATATGACCTTACTTTTTCACTACTTGAAATAAATACATTTTTAGATAAAGTCTCACCATAAATATTTTTTGCAAAAAGCACATTATTTGTTTCATCAAACCTTAATTTAATATTTCCACTTGTCTTTATCTCATCCTCTCCAAGCACCGGTTTTATATAATAAACAAATTTTATTCTTCTCTTGTTTGCTAAAGTATTTTTAAGCCTAATAATATTTACCTTCAAAGAGTCTTTCCTTGGAACAAAAGTCTCTGTTTCTTGAATTAATCCAAGACTTGAATGATATCCTTTTACATACCCAAAACCATATATCATATAATAGTCTCTATCATCAGGCATAACATTTGCATTCAAAGTCCAAGCATTTCCAAGTTCTACATCTCTTAGATAAATTATTTCACTTGGTACATCATTGCTTGGGGTATTTGCCCAAGCGGAAATTCTATTTAATCTGCTATTTTTACTATAGGTAAATCCTCCCATATTGTTAGTTATGATGCTTCCAAATTTTTCGTTTGCAAGTATATTACTCCATGGTGTAGGTGGGAAAATATTTTTATTTTGTCTTATAATATATTCTTTTCCATCCTCTGAAAACCCACCAATACCATTATAAAACTTCAACTTTTCTATATCAATATTGGGTTTAATTTCTTCAAAATCCGCTTCATTAATTGCCTTTTTACTATTATCATAAAAAGCTAATTTAACTTTTTCTCTATATCTATCTTCTGTTTCTCTTATTTGCTCTCCGCACACTTCCTTTAGAGCAATTTATTATAATACTTGCCTTAAATTTAAATAAATCCTCATCTTCAATTTCATTTGCATTTAATAAAAATATTCCGCCACTTATATTTTGTAAATACCCAATTTGCAAATTCAAAATCTCTTGCACTAGCTGGTCTTTCACATATCTTTCATACACATTTTTTTCATAATCTAATATACAAAGGTCTGTTTGAATTCCTTTTACTCTGAGTAGCTCATGAACTTTTAGCATCTCACGAGCAATATCTATATCTCCTGCATATTTTATAACAACTAATATAATTGGTATATCCCCAGAAATTCCATATTTCCAAAAATCACTTTGCTTATACTCTTTGTCAGCTAAATATTCAAGATACAAAGACCTCATTGGATTTTCATGCATTATATAAGGAAGAAGAATATTAAATGTTTCAATATTAGACTTTGATAAGTTCAAATATCTTGTCTCTTCCTCAGCTTTTGCCTTTGCAATATTAAACTCTTGCTTAACATTTTCTTGTATTTTATAATATTCTAAGGTATTAGTAATATGCTCTAAATCTTCACCTACAGTTATTACAAAATTTAAGTTTTGCTCTTCCCCTTGTTTTATTTTTATCTTTCTTTTTAGAGCAATACAAGGTTCTGTTGTAAGCCCAAGCTCATTTGAAAAATCACCTGTTCCATTAATTGCATTAGAAAATCTCACTTCGTCAATCTCATATTCTAATCCGCTTATTTTCTCCATTTTCGTAGAACAAATTGGTTCCTAAAAAAGCTTCTTTCTTATCTCCCCTTTTATTTCTTTTAACTATTAAATCTCCATTTTTAGATCTATTATATTTCAAAAACAAATTACTAAAAGCAGGATGCGAAATATCATCTTCCATCTTTGCTAAAACTGGTCTAAAATACCCTATAACCTCTAAATTTATATCATTTTCTAAATTATTTTTAATTTTAATACTTCTTATTTCAGTACCAAGACTTGAAGCTGTAGTTATTTTTACCTGTGTTTCTATATTATTTTTAAGTTTCACAAACTCAGACATATCTTCTGCAAAAGTAACCTCATATTTTTCATCTTCTGCTTCATAATTTGCCTTCCAAATCTCTCCTGTCATCACATCTCTTATATAGAAAAATATTCCAGAATTTTCTTTAGAAGTTTCTTTATATTTATTTACTAAAATATCCTTATATCTGCTAAATCCTTCTCCTTTATCATTTATCTCTATCAAATAATTTTCATTTGATAATACATTAGATCTTCTAAGAATAGGGTCGATTTTAGTATATTTGTAACTCACATAATTATCATAACCTGCAAATTTAATTCTTTTTGTCTTTTCCTTTCTCTCCTTTGTAATTAACATATTACTTGGCATTCTCTCTTGCAAAAGAATATCTACTGCTTTAATTTCAGGATTTTTCATAAATCTCTTTTGTAAAATATTATCATTTACTAAATTATTTATTGAAAGCAAAATAAGTGCCTGATGGTGTGCCATATATGTTTCAACACACGCACTTTTTCTTCCGTGAGGTAAGTCTTTCTGGTGTATAATCTATTGATTCAAAAAAACCATATTTACCATACATCCCCTGTTTTTCTAAAACCTTTAAATTATCTAAAACAGCTTTTGGGAAATCTGTAATCGCAAGTATAGAACCATAACTAGATACAACCATTTCATCCCCTAAACCTCTTTTTAAGCCAAGCCATGGCACTCCAAAAGCTTTATATTGATAATTAGAATTTAAATCCTTTAAATTAAATGCCGCTTCACTTATTCCCCAAGGAATTCCAAGCTTTGAACTATATTTCATTTGGCTTAAAACCATAAATTTGCAAGACTCATCAAGAAGGCTACCTTCATATTTTCTTATATTTATATTTGGCATTAAATACTCAAAAGCCGTTCCAGACCAAGAAATTAATCCTTTATATTTGCCAAGCTTTGTAAGAGTTCTACTTAAATTGTTCCAATGTTTAAATGAAATATCTCTTTTTGCAATTGCAACAAGACTTGCTTGCCTAGCTTCACTTGCAAGTAAATCATAATACGTATCTGTTATTTTATTTTCATCTACATTAAATCCAATTGATAAAAGTCTATTTTCTTTGCTATATAAACAAGAAAAGTCAGTATCATTTATTATTTGTTTTGTCTTTTCTAAAAGTACCTTTATTCTATCTTTATACTGAGTATTTAGCTTTTCTTCTAAAAACATCTTAAGAGTATACATGTATCCGTACAAAATTTCCACTATCTACTGATGAAACATATCTAGGTAATAGTGGTTTCAAAGTTTTTGTATTATACCAGTTAAGTAAATGACCATTCCATTTTTCTAAACTTTCAATTGTGCTCATAGTATTTTCCAAGCACGAAATTACTTTCTCAAGTGTTATGAATTTTAAATCATAAGCCGAAATAATAGTCAAAATTCCAAGTCCAATATTTGTTGAAGATGTCCTATTTGCTATCTTTTCCCTTCTGCTTTCTTGGAAATTATCTGGTGGAAGATAAGAATTTTCTTTATTCATATATTCTGCAAAATAATCCCAAGTTCTTTTAGCCACATCTTTTATATATTCTTGTTCCTCCTTAGATAGTCTTGAAATAGCTCTTATTCTTTGTTTTTCCTCGCTTATTTCCCACATAAATGAAGGGAAAAGCAAGAATAAAACTCCTAAAATTCCCATAAGTCCTCTTGCAAAAGTACTAAAATGACTATAAGGGATAAGTGCCAATATGACTATGCCCACTAAAATATTAGGTAGCATTTGGCTATAAACTTTTGCTATAGTATTTTTGTTTTGCCTTTCCGCTTCTTCTGCTGTTGTCCATTCTAGTAAATGTTCTTTAGAAACTGTCATTCTATATATAGTCTTAACAATTGCTTCAAGTGAAACATATGCTTTAGTAGGAAGTGTTAAAATTGCTATAACTCCTCTATAAAAGCTTCCAAAAAGACCATCTATACTTTTAGAAAAGCTCTTTTGTCTTTTGATATTCTCTTTTCTAAAAACTACATAGTTAATAAATTCTAGCAGGCTTGAAATAGCTACAGCTAAAAAAGTAATAGTAAGTGGAAGAGCAATTTTAGCTCCGCATAAAGGTTTTAAGTGAAAGCAGTACTAAAACATTTAAAATCCCCGTAATTTCGACTAAGCTTCTTCTGATATTATCTAGTATCTTAAACCTAGATAATTTGCTTAGATTCCATTTTGAGCTCATATAGCCTATAATCTGATAGTCTCCTCTTATCCATCTACTAAGTCTCGTTAAATATGGCAAATATCCTTTAGGGTAACCATCTAAAAGCATAATATCTGATGCTAAACCACATCTTAAATAGCACCCCTCCAACAAATCATGACTTAAAACTGTGTTATCTGGAATTTTGTCTTTTAAAACCTTGCAAAATACCTCTAAATCATAAATTCCTTTTCCTGTGTAAATTCCTTCATTAAAATTATCTTGATATGTGTCTGAAATTGCATTTGTGTAGGAATCTACTCCCCCACTCCCTGCAAAAATTTCTGCAAAAATACTTTTTTTACTTTCATCTAAATTAACGCCAACCCTTGGCTGTAATATTCCATATCCATCTACTACTTTATCATATTGAACTACTGGCTTATTTAATATGTGAGCCATTGCCTCTATTAATTCTATTCCAGAGTTTAAAGTAAGTTCTGTGTCTGCATCTAAAGTTATTATATATTTAATTTCTAAATTTTCTTTTTCAAGAGTATTTGCTAAAAAAGTGTTTTTTGTCTTTTTCTTGTTTTGCAAAAATGTGCTAAGTTCTGTTAAAAGTCCTCTTTTTCTCTCCCAACCCATATAACACTTTTCTTTGTCTACCCAAATACGCTTTCTGTATACAAAATTAAATATTTTATTTCCATACTTTTTATTTAGTCTATCTATCTCATAAAGACCAGTATTGATGATGTCATTATCAAAATCTTCTTTTGCCTTTGTTCCTGTACTCGGATCTCCTAAAGCTGTGCAATATATATTTTCAGATTTATTTGCTAAATAATATACTTCTAACTTTTGAAAAATCTCCCTTACATCTTCTCCGTGATTTCATTACACTTGGAATAACAATCATAGTAGATGAATCTTTTGGTATTCCTTCGCTGAAATCCATTTTGGGTATTAATTTTGGTTTAACACATTTGCTTAAAATATTTTGCACCAATTTTGTTACAATTTCTGTTATTGGTATAAAAATAAGAAATACTTGAATTACACCGTATAACTATATTATCAGACCCGCATATATGTTAGAGCACCGAATAGCTAAAGATAAAATAATACTTAATATAAATATTCCATAAATATACAAATTTATCTTAAATTTTGTTTTAATATTTTCATCATATTTATTAACTCCAAGAGTTTTATAAAGTTTTGGAAGACCGATTTCCAATTAAATAAAACCCTATATGGCTCTCCTTTTCTCCTAAGCTACAACCTGATGCAAGTTCTACTAATTTTTTAGCAATATAAGTTTCTGCAATTTTAGTCTTTCCTGCAATTTCTTTTACCTTATTTCTATAATATTCTTTTGTCTTGTAATCCATGTTTTCATATACTTTGCTTGGATCTTTTTTTAGAATCTCCTCTACTCCATTTATTTTTTCAAACACTTCTGCAAAATTCATCCTTTGTAGAGAATGAATGCTTTTAATGCTATTTCCGATAGAAACCTTTTTAAGAGCAATATCAAAATGCTCCTTTTTAATAACTTCTTGCAAATTTAAACCTTGTTTATTTATTTCTTCTTCTAAAATATTTAAATAAGCTATTCCCTTTTTCCCATATTTTTTTAACTTATATGACATATATTCAATAAAAGTATAGCTATTCTCTCCATGATTTTGCAAGATTTTAGTTTCAGACGAAAACTTAAGCTCATCTTTTGGTTTATTTTCAACCAGCCTTTCAATTATGCTTTCTACTTTAAGTTTTTGCATTTGAGATGTATATATCTTAGTACATACCTCAGAAATTTTTTCTATCAAAGCAATCTTAAAAAACAGGTTTATATCCCATATTTCATCCATGTTTAGAGTTTTTTTGTTTTGGTAGCTTTCTAAGTACTCTTCTAAATCCTTTGCTGTAAAATTTCCTTCTGTATAGCTTACTATTTCAGAGGCAAGCACAAAACTTCTTGCATATCCCTCATATTTTCCAGAAGATATACCGAATAAATTGGGTATATTTTTTAAGTGGCAAATTTTTTCTGACTTCTTTTACAGTTTCTTCAATTACATAGTAATTGTCAAGTAGCCACTCTCCTGCTTGGTGTACATTTATTCCAAGTTTTAAGTGTTGATTTAGCATGTCATATGTTTTAGTAATATATTCAAAGTTTGCAATTAATCTTGGAATTGGATATGTTTCTTTATCTGATTTATTTTTTAATGTGTGGTCTACTGCAATTTTTTCTAGGTAACTTTTTAACTGTTCCTTGCTAATTGGCACTCCTTTTATATTTAATGCATTAGTGTTTTTCAATGTTTTCGCCCCTTTTTACTATTTAAAATCGTTTTTAAATAGTTTTACCAACAGTGCCAAAATTTATACAAAGTTTAAAGTTTTTATGAACAACAAGTATATTAATTATTTAAGTAAAAAAATTGCTCTTAGAGCTTAATTTATGATTTATGTTATTTATTCACACCTATTTAAAAGAGACACCTATTTTTTAAGTGTCTCTTTATGAGTTTTTTATGTTATTTTTGGATTAATTCATTATTTTTCTTTTGGAACTAGTACAAATTTTTTGATTAATACTAATCCGCCAGCAAGTACTACTAATGCTATAAGTACAATTCTAAGGTTTGCTCCAACAATATTATCTACAAGTTCTAGTCCTGTTGGTGCATTTATTGTTATTGTTGCAGATTTACTCATACTAATTGTTGGTGTATATCTTCCTGTATATGGATCTGGTTGGTCTAATTCTTCAAGCTTTCTAACTTCTGAAGTCTGTTTTCCATCCATATCATATCCCTCGATATTTACTATCTTACCTGCTGTATTTTTTAATCTTGTGATTTCAATCTCATTAGGGAAGATATTATCATAAGATTCACTTGAACCTGTGTTTAATAATGTTGTAAGTACTAGCTCTGTTTCTCTTGTTTCACCTGGTTCTAATTCTGCATATAATCCATCTTGTCCTTCATGAGTGTATCTTATTGGTGTTGTAGATCCATCTAGTAGATTATTTCCATCTCTTCCTTTTGCGATATCTCCATCTTCTGTAACATTGTAGTTTTCACGGCTTGATACATAATCCTCTCTTGATGTGAAGTCCCAATTTTCATTTACTGCTATTCCATCTCTTACAAAACCAAATGGTTTATTTACATAGTCTACAATATTTGTGATTTGAGATTTTATAACTTTTGCTTCTTCACCGTCATTATATCCTGTAACTTCTCTATATTTTGAAAGTCTTCCTTCTTTTCCTTTTCTGTTTTCTCCTGCTAGACAAGCTCCTGAATATTCTTCTCCTTCTGCATTATGGTAAACTATCGCATTTTGTCTTAATTCGTCATTTTCATATTGTACTAATTTTTCTGTTTCTTCATTGTAGTAAACAACTGCAATAACCTTTCCATTTTCATAGATGTATTTTATTTTGTCATATACATTTCCTTCATGTCTGCTCTTGTTTTCAACTTTAACTTTGTAGGTTACTTCAAGTCTTAAATTTTGTAGTAATTCTTGGTCATACTCAATTTTTACTTCTCCATCAGGATAACTATGTTCAGGGAAAAGTGTGTCGAATACGAAATCTCCTGGTGCATTTTCTTGAATGTTTCCGTTTTCATCTACTTTCTTTCCTTCTTCATTGTAGTTTTGATTTACTTGTACTTGATCTGTTCCTGTTAAGTCTTGGTTATATACTTTGATATTTGAAATCCATTTCTTAATATCTACATCATTGTAAGCTCTTGGAGTTACACCAAAGTCGATATTATTTACTTTGTATTCATACCAAGTATTATCAATATTTCCTGATGTTTGAGGTCTAATGTATTCAATCTCTAGCTCTAGTGTTGATGTATATGCATATATTGGGTCATTATGCCATGTAGATTGTACCGATACGTTTCCTTCATAGTCGAAGTCTGATGATGTTTGGCTTCCGTCAAATTCTACTTTTTCATTTACAGCAGATAACATTTGTGATTTTCTTGAATAAGCATCATCGTATGCATCTGAATATCTTGTAAGTAGTGCATCTCCTTCTCCAAGTTTCTCTTCTTTCTTACCTTCTTCATCATATCCAGTTTCTCTATACCAATATTTCTCATTATTTGTATTTGGATTTGCCTTAGTTGATTGATAATATTGACCATTTACTGGAAGTGGATCTCCAGCTTGTGTCTTAGAGTGTTCACTCTTAGGAGTATTTGCTTCATCTCCACCATATACGAATCTTACTGTATAATCACCTGCTATATATGCTTTAAATTTGTATTTTCCACCATCTGATGTTGTTGTAATAGCTCTTGTAATTTGGTTCGCTTCGCCTTCGCTGTCGTCTCCTTCTTTTATAAGTTCTACAAGTTCTACTTTTATTCCGTCTAATTTTTTAGCTTCGTCTAATGTAAGTATTCTATCTCCATAAGCATCATTTAATCCTAATGAATCTTTTACTTCATCACTAATTGCTTCCCAAGCATTTCCATTTAGCTCTCTTACATATCCACTGTTTGTTAGTGTAATTCCAACATACCAAGCGTCGTCTTCACTGATATCTTTCATTCTGCCTAGCCATTTTCCTACTTTACGAGAAGCTTCTTCTCCTCCGCCAGTCAAATATTCTAAGAATGCTTTTTGGAATTCTAGGTTTGCTTCTTCATATTCTTTAATCATGAAGTTTCCTGGTTTTGAGTCTCTATCTAGGTAACTGTCTGCTGTTGAATATTCATATATTTCTGAGTAGTTACCAATTATCCAAGATCTAGCATAATCGCTTTCCTCTTGTTTTAATTTTTCTGTTAAGATAGCTTTTGCGTTATCTTCATTTCCAACTAATTCAAATGTTAGTCTAATGTGTTTTGCATTAGATTCACCTTCACTTATAGCTGAATTTCCAATTGTTATAAGTAGCGATTTATAGTCATCAGTCGCTCCTTTTCCTCCGCCTTCTCCTGCTGAAACTCCTAAATTGTTTCCTTCTTTATAAGTTCTTCCTTCATATGAACCAATTGCTTCAATTTTTGTTCCTTTTGTTGTTTCATATCCGCTAGGGTTAAAGCGTAGATTTTTATTATAGTAATTTACTATTTTATTAATATTTGTTCCAGCAATGCTAGATTCATTTGTTACTGTTATTTCATATGTGATATAGAAGTGTACCTTATCTTCTGTATACCATGCAACACCGTCTTCTCTTTCTTCTGTTGCATAATCATAATCTTCTGCAAACATATATTGATGGTATCCACTTTCTCCCTTATAGTAATCATATTTTGTGTCATATTTGTTTATTGATACTACTGTATCAACTATATCAGATACAAGTGTTAAGTCTATACTTGGTCTTTCTACAAGTCCTAAGTGGATTTGTAATTGTCCTGGGTATAGTAATTTAACATCATCTCCTGCAAATGGTATTGTGTCTCCTTCTGCATTCATTGAGGCTTCATTTATTATAAATGAATCTCCAAGTGATGAATGTGCATAAGTTTCATCTTTGCTTCCATTTACTGAATATCCAGCATATGCTTTAACTTCAACCTTTTTCATATATGCGATTTTATCTGCAAATTCTTTGTCTTCTGGATGACTTACCAAGCTCCATTTATCTGCTGGGTATTGTTTATTTGTTCTAATATATTCAAGTGTTTTATCTGCTATTTCTGAATAGATACCCTCTATTTCATAATAATCATAAGCTTTTGGAGTATCAGGGTTTACTGTTCCCCATTCAGCTGGTGCTCCACCTTCTTGTGCAGCTTTTGATGTAACTGCCCATTCTTCTGAATTATATTCTGCTGCTGCTCCTTCTTTTGTTGCTGCAAATTCCATTCCATTATACTTAAACTCAACATAGTATTTATGCATTGGATCTACTCCTCTAAATTCGTAGTATCCATTTATATCTGTAACTGTTGGGTTTGTACGAACTTCGTCTGGATTATCACTTGGTACAAGTTCTGCTAATCCTCCTGTTGTTACATCATATAGAGTTACTTCTATTCCTTTAATTAGTAGTTCTCCTTGATCTAATTTACCATTAGACTCTTTTTCACTACCTTTTGTTGTTCTTTGGTCTAAAAATACATTACCTGCAACTCTCATAAAGAATTTTTCTTCTTCTTTTGGTGGAACTTCTGGTAGTTCTGGATATGGTCCTGCTGTGTTTTCTATAATTATTCTAATTGCTCCATTGTTTTCTTCAACAGACATTGTAGATGCTTTCCATTCATCTAGCTCAAATGGGATGTTAACATTTCCATTTTCATCTCTATAATCATCTTCAATGTATTTTACAAGATATCCCATAACATCTTCATAAGCCATTCCTGTTTTATCCATTTGACCTGTTGCCCATTTTTCTACATATTGTATTAGGCTTGGATCAGTTCCAGATATATCTCCACCTTTTAGGTAATTATATATACCTGCTATTGGATTATCATATACATGGTGAGCAATTACTTCCTCATCTGTATATCTTGTATAGTTAATTAATTCTCCATCTTTATAGATAAGTGTTATATCTTTACTGTCTGGTGTTACTGTCCATCCACCTTTTGCTGCAACCTCAACTATATCTAGTGTCAATGCGCCAGTATATCCTGATAAGTTTAGCTTTTCTGCTTCTGGTAATTCGTCAAAGTTTTCTTGTCCTAGTTTTAATAAACCATCTTTATTTGTTTTACCTCTAATTACATTGTCTTTATTGTCTATTAATTCTCCAAGGTTTATTAGGTTTCCAAATTCATCTAATTCTCCACCATCTCTTGTCCAACTTACATGGATATCGAAAAAGGCTTCAACTGAAATTCTTCTACCTGTATTTTCATCTTTGTTCATCTTCTCTAAGATTATCTCTGGTGTTCCAACATCATGGTTTTCTATTACAAAACTTGCTTTGTTAGAACTTGAATCAGGTCCTGTTGCAGGTCCAGCAGATTGAGCTGTAATCTCTCCAAGGTTCATTTCAATTATCCATTGATATTCCTTTGTATCTGCTTTATGCCCTGCTGGTGCTCTTGTTTCTGTAAAGTGTATATCGATTGTTGCATTTTCAAGAGTTTCTAAGTATACACCATATTGGCTGATATCTTCAGCTGTTATGTGTAATTTTCCATCATAATCTGTTATTTTTGTTATATGTTCAATTGTTTCATCAATGTCTCTATTGTACATTATGTCATGACCTTTAATGTTTATTTTAACATCGAATTCTGCACCATATAATGGTCCACATTCAGAGCATTGTTTTAGTATTTCAATTTCTGGTGGCTCTTTATCTTCTTTGTCGAATGGTGTTATAACAATTGAGTATGTTTTGTAAATTCTGTTAAATGATCCATGGAACCATGATACATGGTTTTGTGCATATTCTCCTGAATATTCTCTATGTAGCTCATATGTGTGTGTTATAGGTGCTTTACTTTCTGTTAATGCTTTTTCTATGTGATAGTGAATATTAGGTGGTATTGTTACACCTTGTGCACCTGTTGCTGTATAATAGAAAGTAAATGGTTTTTCTTCACATGTATACCAATAATCTACTACTCTACCTTCATATTCATTCATAGTTCCTTCGCATCTTTGTAGATATTGGAAATCTATTTTTGCATATACATTTTTGAATTGTTCTGGTTTCATATCTCCTCTATATACTACTATATAGAATGGTGTTCTTGATTTAAATGATGGAATTCTTTCACCATCTGCCATTTCATAGTAACGTGTTCCATCGTAGTCAATTATACGTCTTTCTTTACCTTCTTTTACAATTTCTCCATCTTTACATTCATAAGCGATTTTAAAGCTTCCGCCTAATTCCTCAATGTTTTGTAAATCGTTTCCATCACTATTTAATGTATATAATGTTATTTTTTCAACTGCATCAAATTTAATTTGTGTATATTCAATCTCTGATTCTTCATTTCCTGGATCAGTTGTAGGCACTGGTGTTGGTGCAGTTCCTGATGGGAATAACCAAGATGGTGGTCCTGATGGAGCACTTGGCACCTCATGACCATAATCAGTACTCTTTCCTGTTCCTTTTATATCTGTTGCGTCTAATGTTTCATCATCTACTGAGTAGTCTATAACAAATGGTCCTATTATATAACTTTCATTTGAAGGCACTGCTTGTACTTTTGTATCGTTATATTGATATGATTTGTAGCTTTCTCCATCTATTACAACTTCTGGTATTTCTTCTACATGTTTGTCGTCCATATCATTTATTGTTTTTTCTTCTTCATCATACCACATAGGTTTTACATAGTCTTTGTATTTATCTTCATCTGATCCTCCGTCTATTGCTTCATAGAAGGCTTTAAATCTCTTAGCAGCTAGACCTAGGTTTCTATCTTCTTTATCATTTCCTCTACCTATATTTATGTCTAATTCCCATAATGCTGCTTGGTGTTCATCTACTGTAAAGTATGCATTATCTTTTTCTTCTTGTGTTAAATTTTCTGGGTAATCTGGTACATCCATTCCATTATCATATACTTTTTGTTGTGTCATTACAAATAATGCATCTTGATAATCTTCTGCTGCAAGGTTTCTTATTAAGTTCCATTCTATTGATTTTGCTTTAGGTGCCCCAAGTCCTGGCATTGTAGCCTCATTTATATCAATTTCTGGTTGTTCATCTCCTTGATATGGAGTTAATGTCCAAGGTCCATCTCCACAGCACCATAATCCTGGATTACTCATTCTTGCAACCCAATCTGCATACCATTCTTTATAATCTTCAACCAAACCACATTCTGGTGATCTTCTATACCAGTAAAATGGATTGTTTGGATCATATGCTGTTGGTCCTCCTTCTGTTTTTCTTTCATAAGCCCAGTAATGTCCTTCTGTTGCTGTCATATATCCATCTACATCCCATCCATGGGCATTACACCATAATGTATAGTTGTAGTCTTCTGCAAATAGCCAAGTTGGGTGCTCCATATGGTTTAATTTAGGTTTTGTAAATTCTGCATATTCTTTGAATGTTTCTGCTTTATCTAATCCAAAGATAATTTTACCATCTGATTCATCTCCATCGGCTAAAACGGCAGTTGTCATACCTATTATCATAAGCATTGTAAGTGCTATTATTTGAATTATTCGTTTCATTTTAATACTTCCTTTGCTATCCATAATGTCCTCCTTTCTTCCTAAACTCTGTTTAGCACTCTTTTTTTAATTTCATATGCCCCGAAGGCAAATATTCCTAGTACTGCTATAACTATTCCTCCATAGAATAGTAATCCTCCTGTTTTAACCTGGATTATTACATCTGCTTTTCCAAAGTCGTCTTCTTGGGTATTTTTATTTGCAGGTGTTGAATCTATATCTGCCAAGCCTAAATCGTTTGAAACTTCTGCAAGTTCTGCTGTGTTGTTTGATAGACCTGTATTTTCATTTGTCATTGTTTTTGTAAGTACTAGTGATAATTCTACTGTTTCTCCTGGTTTTATTTCTTTTCCAGCAAGTGTTGTATTATATAAATTTCCAGTTGTATCTTGGTACCATTCTGGGTTTAGTGTTGAGCTAAAACTTAAGTCTTTTGCTTTATAGTCTACTATTCTTCCAACATAACCACTAACTGCACCTTCGTTTCTTATCTTAAATACATATGTTATTGCAACTACTGAGCCTTGCATGTTCTTTTCTGCTATTTCTACTTTTGCAAGGTTTGTATTGTTAAATTTGTAGCTATTTACTCCTTTTGCGTTACTTACTTGTACTAACACTATAGATTTTTCAAGAGCCATATCAAATTTTGGGCTATTTACTAATCCTAAGTCAATATTATATGTATGTGTATTTACTGCTATTGTATTTGTTGCAGCATAGTTTTTCTTTTCTCCATTTAAGCTTAAACTCATATTAATTACATCTGAGTTGAAGCTTGCATCTACTCCATCTGCTTGATATTTTGTTATATCATAGCTCTTTGTGTCATAATCAAATGCAACTATATATCTTCCCTCTTCTACATCTAAGAAAGTATATGCTCCTGTACTATTTGTAGATGTAGTTTTAACTACTGCATTTGTTCCTGCATTTAGTAAGTATACTTTAATTCCTGAAAGTAGTTTTTCTCCTTCATCACGTTTTCCATCTCTATTTTCATCTACCCATGCTGTTCCTGATATTCTGTATTTATTCTTTGTAGAGTCTCCACCTGGGTTATTTGGATCATCTGTTGGTGGTGGCGGATTTTTTGTTCCAAGTATTGTATGTTTTAGAGGTGTTGCTGCACTTTCAATTTCTCTTGATACTACTTTTACCTCATTTGTAATTTCTGTATCTTTGCTTAGTTTTTGAGCCTTAGCTACTATAAATACTGTTTTTGCTTCTTCTGCTTTTAATGTTAATGGTATTTCTACTATACTTCCTGTATTTTCTGTATAAGTCTTTATAGTATTTCCTTCTGTATAATAATATTTAACAAATTTTAATTCTTTTGGTAAAGTATCTTTTATTGTAACTGCTGTTGTAGCTGGACTGTCATTTTTAACATTTATTACATATGTTATATCTTCATTTGCATCGATATATCCATCACTCATGTCACTTGTTTGCTCAATGCTTAGTCCGTGTTTTTGTACTGTTATTTCATATGGTGCACTTTCAAATTTTGCTCCTGTTCCATCACATGTTGCTGTAAATTTTACTGCTACTTTTGCTTCATATTTTCCACTTGGAATTGCTCCTTCTTCTATTTCAAGTGTCATTGATAAGTTTTCTGATGCAAGTTTTGCAATATTCCAAGTTATTTCCCTAGTGTCTGGATTGTATGAACCATTTTTTGCTGCTGATATATATTTTAATCCTGTTGGTATCTTTACTTTTATTTCTGCATTATTTAGTGGATCTTTTGTATTAGTACTTGCATTTACTGTATATTGTATTTTGTCTCCTTTTGCAAATACTCCACTGTTTGCAGAAGATACTTTCATTTTTATTCTTGGATTTCCTGATGCTGAAATTACAGGGTTTGCAAATTCATTTGATGAGAATTCTCCTGTATACCCTTCTACTGATGCTTTTGCTGTAACATTTATTGATGTATTTGGTTTATATATTTTTGCTTTTAGCATAAATACTACTGTTCTTGTTTGTCCAGCCTTTATGCTGTCTACTTTAGTTGTAATTTTCTTAAGTTCTGTATTTACTTCTTCTGTATTTGCATCTACATAGAATGCTCTATCTGGAACATCTACTGATATATTTACATTTTCTGCATCTATATTTGATTCGTTTTTAATTTCTAGTGTGTATCCAAGTAAGTCATTTTCTTCAACATTTCCACCATTTGTTAATTCATTATATTCTGTTCTTGCTTTTAAGTTTAGTTTTAAATTTGGTCCTTCTCCTGTAGAAATTCCTGCAATTCCTGCTTCTGCACTTTCTTCATAAGCTAGTGTTTCATCATTTTCAGCAAGCATTTGTCTAACTCCAGCAGCTACTGCTAAGTCTCCATCTCCTGCTATTTTTACTGATTTAGCAATATTATTTTGTGCAACTTCTATATTTTGTTTTGTGTAATATACTGTAAATACTCCATATGTTTCCTGATTATGCTCTAAGCCTGCTGGTATCTCTACATTATATCCAAACCCTATGCTATCGCCTGTATTCAATGTAAATCCATTTAATATTATCATATATGATTTAATAGAATTTAAGTTATTTGGGTTTTCTGTCCATCCGTTTTCTGCATTTGCTAAGTCTTTTGTCGCTTCTCCATTCTCACTATAATATACTGTAATTTGATCGTTTGTAATTCCAGTATTTGCTGTAATTTCGCTTACAACTTTTGCTGTGAATGTGCTTCCTAAAGGTTCACCTTTTATTGATTTATTTCCTTCAAATGGTGTTCTTCCTAATATTTTAATATTTTCGCATCCATATTCATAGTTATTTATAATTTTCATGTTTACTTCTGCTGTTTTTGCTGGAGAATTTATTTCTATTTCTCCTACTTCTTTTTTACCACTTATAGATGTAGCTTTTTCTTGTTTATCATTATAGCCTGTAATTTGATTTACTGTTACTAATCCAGCAGGTGCTATAAACTTAATTTCGTGTTCACTTGAAGATATGTTTGCTGTGTTTTCATTTGCTACATTTAGGTATACTTTTTCTGTTTTTGTTGGTGTTAATTCATCTGCTGTAATTTTTGCATTCATAACTATTGTTGCACCTTCTGATATTGCATCTTCTGCATATGCTTTTTGTTCTCCTGTTAGTGCAATTTCTAAGATAACATTTCCTGCTTCGTTTCTATATAGTTTTGTATCTGCAAATTTTAATTCTTTTTCATATAATAATTTTACTGTTTCAAATTGTATGTCTTTTACATAGGTTGGGAATATTATAGCAAGTTTTGGATTTTTATATAATGCTGAAGATGCGTCTTTTGTTTTAAGTGTTACTCTAATTTCTACTCCCTCATTTTCTACGACTGTTGACATATTTGTTTTATTTAATGTAAGTTCTGCTATTGTTTCTGGATTTTTTAATTCTATATCTTTGTTTAACATTCCTCTAATTATTGGTGTATTGTCTTTTGTTATGTTTGTAACTAGATTTACTCTGTATGTTGTAAATTTTTCTAGTTGTTCTTTTGAGTATTCTAGTGCTTTTATAATTCTTCCATTTTCTAATTCCAAAATTCCTTCTGTTTTTGGTTTAGATGTTTCAAACATAATATCTTTTGCTTGCTCTTCAAATTTATATTCTAAATTTTCTTTATTTAATGTTGTAATAATTTCTCCATTTGCATTATATATGTTTACAAAACCTTCTTCTCCAAGGATCTGAACAAGGTTTTCTTCTGAGATTTTTGTATAATCATATAATGCACTTGATGGATATACATTTCCATTTTCATCTAAGTAGCTTGTCTCATCTTTAAAAATTATTTTATCTACTAATTGACTGTATCCTATATTTAGGCTTAATTTATCAGTAAATGTTGTATCTTTTCCATTTTGAATATGACCTTTATATAATATATTTGTTCCAAGATTTAAATCAAGTGTTACTATATCCCCTATTTGTTCTGTAAGTTCTACTATATTTTCAAAATCTTTGACTACTTCTTTTTGTTCTTTTGCATAATATGTGATAGTTGATTTTGCATTTAACTTAACTTCTGCTTTTTCTACTATTGCACTTTCATCATATATAGATGTAAGAAGTATCTCATCTTCTACATCTTTTAACCAAGATAAAGTTTCTTCTCCATTTTTTAGTTCTAGAGTTACTTTTCCATCTTCATATACATATTCATCTTCATTAAATACTTTTCCTGCCATTCCATTTGTTGCTTTTTGAGATTTTGCTGAAAGTGTTATTGTTTTTGGTTCTTTGTTATTTATCATAGGAACTTCTATTTCAATCTTTGTTGCCTTTATTGGTAATTTATTGTTAGCGATTTTTGATTTTATAGATGTTTGAAGTATCACACCTTTACTTCCACCTACATTATATGTAACATATTTTGAAACTTCTTCACTAAGTTCGCTTTCTGCTTCTCCATCTATTGTAACTTCTACATTAATTGTTTTGTCTACATTTATTTCTTTTCCTTTATTATTTACATATGTTCCTTCTAATTTTATATATGCTGTTTTATTTAAGTCTTTAACATCAAAACTTGAACCAGCATTTATTTTGATTGGAATTTCTAGAATTGCTGATTCTCCCTTACTTATTTGATTTAAAACTATTTTATTTTCTTCTTCTGAAATACTTTGTACCATACTTAATTCTTCTTGAGTATTTTGTACTCTAAAGTTAGCATTTTCTATTTTAATATTTGAATTTGTAAGATACCCTTCTTCCACTTTAAGGCTTAAGTATAAAGTCTCTCCTTCTTTATCTACACTTACAACCTTACTGTGTGTATTATTTCCTTCTTCTTGGAAATATGCATCAAATTCTACTTCTGCTTTTTCAACATTTGTTGTTTGCTCTTCTAAGTTAGTTATAGCAGCATATGTTTCATTTGCATAAATACCAAGTATAGCTACATTTGCAAATGATAGTGTGAATGCTAAAAATGCAGCTAAAATTTTGCTTACCGTTTTTCTGTTCATAGAAACTTCCTCCTATATACTTTTATACATATACATATATTATACATGATTTTTCAGCATTTTTCAATGCTTTTTTGCATATTTTTTTATGTTAATTCTATTTTTTTAATTTTTATGTCTTCTTATATGCTATTTTAGTATTTTACTTTTCTATTTTACACTATTTGACATATTTTGCAATAGTCTAAAAATGGTCACAGAAAAAACAGACCTTTTCCTTTTACGGAAGAGTTTTCTAGGATTTTTTTATTTTTATATTAAATTTTTATTACTTTTTGATGTCTTAGATATTACAAAAATAAGGTTGACCTTGCGGAAAATCTGCTCTTATGTGGTATTTTTTAAGATAAAAGAAGTAAAATTAAGGAAATAAATAAAAGGTTATCCTCTGCTCCTTCATTATATAAAAAGAAAAGAAGAGATACAATTAAAATATCATCAAAATAAAGCTTGATACCAAAAATTTCAAAAATGGGCTCACTGAGCCTATCTATATCGCTTCTAGTTTCTTCAATTCTTGCATATTTTTGTGATTTATTTATTTTTTCTTTTTGTTCTTTTTCGTAATCATTTATACCTTGTCTTTGTTTAGAAAATTCTATGTTCTTATCTTCTTGTACTGCACCTTGTCTAGGCTTCATATTCTTATTTTGATTATATATATTATAATAAGGCATTCTATTATATCCATAAGGACGCCTAAAATATGGGAAAAATTCCATTATTTCTTCGTTTCACCACCAGTTTCTTTAAAAATTTCCATTACTTTACTCATGCTAAATAGTTTTATGTATTGGTCTATTTTCTCTTTTCTACTTTCTTTAAGATACGGTTTAAGTGATAAAAGTAAATTAGCCCTAGGGTCATTTCCACTTCCCTTCATCTTATCCATAATACTCTTCATTTTCATAATAGTTTCAAAATCAATAGAAGAACTATCAAAAGAAGAACGGTTTTCATTACCTGTTACATTAGAAGAAGTATCATCTTTTTTATCACTACCAGAACTTGCATTATTAGAAAGAGAAGACAAAATTCCTTTCATATCATCAGGAATATTCCCTTCATTTATCATACTACTAAATTTATTAAAAAGCTCAGACATATCTTCATTATTCATTCTAGTATCTCCCCCTTCTACATGCAAAGACTTCAAAACCTTATTTCCCTTGCCCATTAAACTTTTTTAAAATTTCATCTTTATCTTTAGAATTAAGCATTTTAGAAATTTGCTCCATTCCCTTCTCAATTTCTTTTTTATCCATCTTAGAAAGCATATTCATTAAAGCATTCATATCAACATTGTTCATCAAAACCCCACCTTTTTATAAATTATATATATAATATATGCAAAGAGGAAAAGAAATGTTACACATGTTAATTTAATAAGTAGCAAAAAAAGAATGCACATTGTGCATCCCCTATCTATTTATTCTAATACGATTTCATTTTCTTTAATATATGCTCTAGTTTTTATATCTTCATCATAATATTCAAATTCTTCTGGTTCTTCTTGTTTTTTTGATTTCTTTCCTTTTTTATCAGATGGCTCTTCTTCTTCTATATCAAAAACTGGCATTTCTTTTTCTTTTACTATGTCTGCAATTCTAATTTGTGGTGCATCTATTTCATTTGCTATAACCATTGCTTTTCTATTTCCCTTTGCACCTGCATGAGCAAGTCCTCTTACTGTTCCTAGCACAATAATATGCTCTTCTGCAATAACCTCTGCTCCTGCATTAACATCTCCAACAACAACAATAGTTCCATGAAACTCAACTCTTTTTCCAGATCTTAAAGAACCATCTACAATTTTAGTAACAGTCTCTTCTATATCTTTCTCAAATCCATGAGTAATTATATGAAGCCCTAATTCAGCTTTTTTTCTTCTTTCGTCTTCATTTAATTCTGTTTCCATACTATGTTTTCCGTATTCCATTTTATTCCTCCTCACAGCTTACTGAAAGTCATTGTATTATATTTTTATAATAAAGTCAAGCAATGACTTTATATATACTATTTCTAAAAACCTAGTTTTCCATCTCAGTGTTAGGAATAGCTGTTATATTTTCCTCAATCTGAGCTTCATTCATACCAAAATACTGTGCAATAACTTCTTTTGCAGGATAACAAGCAATAGAGCCAGTTCCTCCATTTTCTATAATACAAGCAACTGCAATCTCTGGGTTATTATAAGGGGCAAAGCCAACAAACCATGCATTTGTCATTTCTCCTTTTTTAGGATCTGTCTTTTGTGCAGAACCAGTTTTTCCACCAACTTCTATATTGAAGTTTCCAAAAACTCCGGTATGCTGTTCCGCCACTTTCAGAAGTAACTCCTTTCATCCCTTCCATTATTGCCTTTAAGTTGTCTTCTGAGATGTCTATATTTTCATTATTATTTCCTTCAAATCCTGTTCTTTCATTTGCTTTCACTTGCCATTCTTCTTTGTCTACTTCTCCTCCATCTGCATTTATAATTGTCTTTACAATAGTTGGGTCTATTTGTTTTCCTTTATTAACTAATATGCTTATATATTTTGCCATTTGCACTGGTGTGAAATTGTTATAAACTTGACCAATTGAAGCAGATAAAGTATATCCTGTTGTCCAAACTTCTCCATTTTGAGTTGCTAAGTCACGATTTGCACGTTGACCTGAAATTTCACCTGTAAGTTGTACTCCTGTCTTTGAACCTAGCCCAAAATCTCCTGCAAATTTGCTTAAGGTATCTATTCCTATTCTATACCCCATTTCATAGAAGAAATAGTTACAAGAGTGTTTTATAGCATCTGTTATATTTAAATATCCATGCCCATAGTGCTTTGATGTGTATATCCAGCAGGCTGGGTTATGCCCTCTTGGATAGACACCTGTATCATTTATTTTTTCTTCTATTCTAACATTTCCGTGTTTGAAGTGCTGCTATTGCAGTTACCATTTTAAATGTTGACCCTGGTGCATATGCACTTGCAATTGCTCTATTTAAAAATGGGCTGTTGCTTTCTTCTGCATTATATCTATCCCAAGTTTTTTGATCAATTCCACCTATCCAATCACTTGGTGCATAATATGGGTAACTTGCCATTGCTAAAATTTCACCTGTATTTACATTCATAACAACTATTGCACCTGCATTTGCATCTTTTGCATCTTTTGATATTTCACTTGCATTTTTAATGGTATCTTCTAGTGCCTTTTCTGTGATATTTTGCAAATTTGCATCTATTGTTAATACTACATTTGAGCCTGAAACCGCTTCCTTTTCTGTATATTCATTTACTGTGCCTCCGGTCAACAGACATATCTATTTGTTTTATTCCATTTTTTCCTTTTAAATAACTTTCAAAAACATATTCTACTCCCTCTTGACCATATAAGTCTTGCAAGGTATAGCCTTTATCTTTATTTGCCTCATATTGTTTTTCTGTTATTGAATTTACATATCCGCAAGATATGTGAACCTAATGTTCCATTTGGATAGTTTCTTTTTGCATTTGTTACTACATCTATTCCTGGGAATTTATCACCTTGTTCATCAAATATTAATGCACTTTTTCTGCTTATATTGTTTGATATTGTAAGTGATTTTGTTGCACTATATCCTTCTGATGTTATTCTATATCTTACAGCTATTATTTTTCTTATATCTTCTATATTATCACTTTCTATTTCATATCTCTCTTTGAAATAGTTAAAAGCATTTTCTGGTTCTATATCTTCTGCTAACTTGTATTTTTCAAGCCAGGTCTTTTTTCTATTATCATTTGCAAAATCAAATGCAAATGGATTTATTTCAATTGGAAATATGTCTAAATAACTATCTCCATTTTCCTCTAGTGTATTTACTATTCTAAGTATTGCATCATTTAACTCCTTATTTTCTATTTTAGTTTTATATAACTCAAGTGAAAAAGTCATTTCTGTACCTGAAAGAATTGTTCCATTTCTATCTAGAATATTTCCTCTTGCAGCATAAAGTGTACTCTCTCTTGTAAGTCTTGTATTTGAGGTTTCTCTATATTCTGTTCCATGTACTATTTGGAGATTAAAAAGCATGATTAAAAGTATAACGCCTATTGCATACACAAGTATGGTTAAGCCATTATACCTTAAGTCTATATTTGGCATTTTATTTTTTCTAAAATTCTCCAATATTACTTTTCATTCCTCTCTTAAAAGTACCTAGTTAAAATCTGTGGATTTTTGAATATTTCTTCTATTTTATACCCTAGCTTCTGCATTCCTTGATATATTATTATTGTAATTAATGTATTAAATATCACTTCTATTAATAGTATTTTGATAAATAAAAATATCTCTATATTTGTTGATAATACTATTCCTCTATATACATATATAAATATTTCATAAAAGCATACCCCTGTTGCTCCCATTAACATCACTGTAATTTTACTGTCTTTTGATAAATTTTTTTCTAAATATCCTCCGCAAAAATCCAATTATTCCTAAGGCTATTCCTGAGCCTCCAATTATTGTACTTTCTGCAAAGTCTATGATAAACCCAAAAATTAATCCGAAGTGCAGTTCCCATTCTTGCTCCTGAATAGAGACCTATAAATAAAACAAGTAATACAAATAAATTAGGTTTTACACCAGCAATAGTAAACCAATTAAAGAAATTTAATTGTAGAAAATATATTATTATAAATATTATAAATAACAATATGATACTTATCGCTTTTTTCATCATTCCTCCACTATAACTTATATCTAATTGGCTTAATTTGCTATGTTTGTAGTTCTATAAGTTTTTTATTTTAAAGCCTAGTTTGTAATTACTAAAACTGTTTCTACTCTATCGAAGTCTACTGCGGGTTCTATCCATGCATATCTATCTAGTATGTTTTGCGTATTTTCTACATTTTTTACTTTACCGAATTATTATTCCTTTTGGATATATTCCTCCCATTCCTGAGGTTTCTATGCTGTCTCCTTCTGCTATATCTGCATCTGTTGGTATATATGTAGCTTTTAACATTCTATCATTTAAACTTCCTTTACAGATTATGCTGTCTTCTGCATTTGTTAATTTTGCTGTTACTGAGCTTGCTGAATCTATTATTGTTTGCACCTTTGCAGTAGTATCTGTTACAGATACTACATAACCGTATTAGTCCTTGATCTGCAATAACTGTCATGTTCTCTTCTATTCCATCTTTTTTCCCTACATTTATTACAAATATTTTACTATAGTTACTTATGTCTTTACTGATTATATAAGCTGGAATTGCTTGATAATTTGCGTATTTTTCTGTAAGACCAAGATATTCTTTCATTGTTTCATTTTCTGCTTTTATAACTTCTAGCTCTCTTAAATCTTGTGCTAGTTTGCTGTTTTCTTCTTGTAGTCTTTCATTTTCTGCTTTTAAACTCTCCATATTTATAAAAAAGTTTGTATTTCCTGATATTTTATTTTTAAGGTAAGTGTACCCACTTTGAAGTGGCATAATTATACTAGAAAAAGCATTTTCTATATATGATAGACTGCCTGATTTTACATTTGAAAAAAATACTAATAATATTAATACAATTATTGTAATTGCAATACCTATAATTCCTGTTTTTTTTCTATACACTTAAACCTTTCCTTTCTTTACTATTTCATTCTTTTTGCGTTTAGTAAAACTACTTTTAATTTTTCTATATCGTCTAATGATTTTCCTGTTCCTTTTACTACGCATTCTAGTGGGCTTTCTGCAATGAATACTGGCATTCCAGTCTTTTCACTAACTAATTTGTCTATGTTTTCAATTAGTGCTCCCCCTCCTGCTAGGATAATGCCTTTTTCCATTATATCTGATGCAAGCTCTGGTGGAGTTTTTTCAAGAGTTGATTTAATAATATCTATTATATCTCCTATTGATTCTTCCATTGCTTCCCCAACTTCTGTTGAAGTTACGATGATGTTTTTTGGAAGACCTGTGCCTAAATCTCTTCCTCTAATTTCTACTCTTTTTTCTGTCATAAGTGGCATAGCACATCCAACTTCTTTTTTTATTTCTTCTGCTGTTGTTTCTCCAATTGCTGTATTATATTTTCTTTTTATATAATTTACTATGTCTTCATCTAGCTCGTCCCCAGCTATCCTTAGAGAATTGCTAATTACAATGCCTCCGAAGGGAAATTACTGCAACTTCTGTTGTTCCTCCTCCAATATCTACTATAATATTTCCACTAGGCTCTGCAACATCTAGCCCTGCACCTATTGCAGCAGCCATTGGTTCTTCCATCAAGTATACTTCTCTTGCACCTGCATGCATAACAGATTCCTCAACTGCTCTTTCTTCAACTTCTGTAATTCCAGAAGGCACTCCAACTACTACTCTTGGTCTACCTATATTATATCTTGAAGATATTTTTTCTATTAGATTTTTTAGCATTAGTCTTGTTGCTGTAAAGTCTGCAATAACTCCATCTTTTAGTGGTCTTACTGCCTTTATTTGGTCTGGTGTTCTACCGAAGCATTTCTTTGGCTTCTTCCCCTGTTGCGACTATATTTCCTGTTTTTCTATCAATTGCAACAACTGAAGGTTCTACAAGTATAATTCCTTTTCCCTTTAATGTTACAAGTATATTTGCAGTTCCTAAATCTATTCCAATATCTTTTGATCCTAAATTAAATAAGCCCATATTCAAAATCTCCTTTATAAAAACTTCATCACACTTTGGCACCCGCTTTTCTGCAATTACTAAATGGTCTAGTACTTCTAGCCCAATTATTTTTGCAGCTTCAATTAATCTTTTGGTAACTTCTATATCTGCTTGGCTTGGATGTGGGTCTCCGCTTGGGTGATTATGTACTACTATTATTTTAGGTAGCCCTGATTTTATTGCTTCATATAGCACATCTTTTGGTTCTAGCATTGTAAAATTCGTTCCTCCAATTGATAGTTCTATTATTCTCTGTACATTATTTCTTGAGTTTAGAAGAAGTACTTTTGCAATTTCTCTTTTTTCGTATTTTAGTTCATTCATTAGTAAATCGGCTACATCTTGTGAACCTCTTATTGTTATATCTTGCACATTTGTTGGCGTCATCATTCTTTTTGCTAATTCACAGGTTGCAAGTATTTGTATTGCTTTTATTTTTCCAATACCTCTAATCTTGCAAAGTTCATCTATGCTAATATCTTCTAAAAATCTTAAGCTACCTGCTCCTTTTTCTTTATTTAAGCTTAGCACTTTTTGTGCAATGGATATTGCAGGTTCTTCCTTTGTACCTGTTTTTATTATTATTGCCAATAGTTCTGCATTTGATAACTTTTTTGCTCCATATATTTCTAATTTTTCATATGGTCTTTCTCCTGTGGGTAGCTCCTTCATCTTAAGGTTCATAATAAAACTCCTTTCTATTTAAGCCCCCACTTAAAGAAAAATGAATTTAGGTTTTTCTATAAATAAATAATGCAATTGCCATTCCCAAAATGCTTGCAATATTTATTTTTATTTGAATTCCAATTGTAAGAGTAATTATGCTTAAGTCTAAAACTACTGGCTCAGTAAGCCCAAAACTTTCACCATATCCCAGCCACCAAAGGAAGTCTACCCCTGATGCAAGTTCTCCCAAAAGCCCTCCTACTACTATTCCTGCGAGTATGAATACGATTAAAATCCATATATTTTTGTCTCTCGTTGCCATATCTTTTGTTCCTCCTAATTCTTTTTTCCGTATACTATTATATATTGCTAAATTAAATTTTTCAAGTACTATAGGTAAGAAATTTAGAGATTTCTTTTTAAAAGATTATTATATGATTAATCAGAATATTGACAACCCCCAGAAAAATTTTAATATTTTTCTGGGGTTTTTTCATAAAAGTATTAAAAAATATGTTACTATAATACTTATTGCAATTTGTAACCATGGTATTTCGAATTTGTATAGATTTATATTTTTCATTTTTGTAAACATATAAAATGCTAGAACTTTGCTTTTGCATCTACTATCCCTATTTTATCATATACATGATCTCCATACAATTTTTTGTTATTATCTAGCATTAAATCTTCTATTTTATTTACTGCCCTCATACTAAAAAGACCCAAATGCACCAAATGTTTGGGTCTTTTGGGTCTTTTGCTTGCATTTGTGAAAAGGAGGTTATATAATAACTATCAATGTATCCAAAGTGATATATTGATACATATTATATTTACAATGATGTCAGTTAAAATAACAGGCATCTTGTAATAGAGAGGAAAAGTGTCAAATGTTACCTAGCACACCAAAACTCTAAGTACCTTTCACACACAATGACAACAATGGAGGTTAACTAAAATGAAGGTTATTTACAAGCGTTTTCTGTCCCTGTCCTTGGCACTCATGATGATCCTGTCCTGCACCATGGTTGCATCTGCAGCCAACACAGGCTCTACTCCAGAAACTGGTTCCTCTGTGGAATTTACCAATGAAGCTGGCATTATGCCACAAGAACTCAACTATCTAGTCCAGCTTGAATTAGCTTCTGGATGTGGTCAAAATTATAAAGCTCATGATACTGTTCCTATCCGGCAAAGAGGATATTACCATGTTATTCTCGGTGTCGCTGGTGGCTCTATGGAAATTACACTTGGAATAAATGGTAATACTACTCTCCGTAGAGTCGTTAATAGGGGGGAAACGATAGATATCCCTTATGCTGAGTTAATCCCTGGCGATACTCTTTCGTATTCACTCTATGCATTATCTCCTTGTGCTTATGTCGTTCTTAACATTGTTTCAGCATAATTACAATTATAACTTATATTAAGTTATAATCAGCAAGACACTTTTCTCTCAAAAAAGAGGGTATCCTAGAATAGGAACCCTCTTTTTAGTGTGCCCAGCATGGGCAACAACTTGAGGGTGAAAGTCCCTTACGGTGCCT
>CANSNA010000010.1 GCA_947648255.1 uncultured Clostridium sp.
TCATTTACACAAAATTATAGATAAATTCTATGAAACTGTTGATAAATTTATAGTTTGGATTTGCCATAAATTTGGTATTGGAGAATCAAAGGAACTAGTTAGAAATTTTGAAAAAGAGACTCATACTTTTATTGATCCAGTGAAGCAAGTAAAACACGAGGAAATAGAAAGAGAATGGAATTTAGAAAGATAAGAGGCAGGAATTGACCTGCCTTTCCACAACATTTCTATTTATTAAAAAGTCCGTTTAAACCAATTCTTAATTTTGGTAAAAATTGATTCTTTATATTCTACTATAGCAACAGAATTTTCAATTGGTTCTACTTTAGTTACTTTGATTTTGAATAAATTATCTGGAGTGTATTTTTCATGTAATTCTTTTTGTTCTTTTTCATACAATGTCTTTTCTTTTGCTTGTATAACTTCTTTTTCTTCATCAGTTGCAAAATAATTTTTATACAATACAGCTAATAGCTTGTTTGCTTGTTCTGAAGCTTGATAATTCTCTATATTGTCAATTTCTATAACTTTCTGTTTATCTCTCTTGCTTTCAATATTTTCCCAAATATTCTCAGGTATTTTTTTTATTAAATTCCAAGACATTAAATTTAGTATTGCATATACCTCTGAATATGCTTCTTTAGTTATCTTCATACTCTTCTCCCTCATATTCTTTTTCATCTCTTGCTAATGCTGTTATATCTGCTTGTGCTTCAGCTGTTTTTCCTATTGACTTACTCACTGCACCCTTCATGGCTGACATTACTGCACTATCTTGAGTTGCTAATTTAGGGTCTATTTGCAATCTTTTTGTAAAACCTGTAAACCATGTTACAACTTTATCCATTCTCCTTCTTACATCTTGTTCGTTTTTCTGTATATCTGTAGATAAACTTTGAAAAATAGGTTCAACAGCAGTTAAAATGCTTAAAATTTCTTCTTTTCTTTTTTGATCCATTGCACTTAATACTGATAATCTTTTATCCTCTGGTATATTTCTAGAAACTGCTCTTTGCATGTCATCTGGTGTCAACTCGGCAGTTTTAGGCATTAATTTAGTATTTCGTTCACTAAATCCATCAGATATTGTATATGTAAATCCATCTTCTTTGATTTTCTGTCTTACTACGTCTGATTCAATAGATATAATTACATCTCCATCTTTATCATATTCATAATATGTCATTCCAACTAACTCATCTTGATATAAAGCAGCTTTTTTCTTTCCTTGATTATCATATTGATAGGATACTAAAGCATTATCTATATATTTTAGTCTACCATCGTCAAACATTGCATGTCTATACATACTTTCAACGTCTCCGTGTTCATTGAAAATTCTTTGTTGTCTAGTAGCCATCATATCATCAGAATAATAATATAAAACAGTGTCTTTTCCATCTTTGTTTTTTCCACGTACTACTGTTATTTCATCTTTTTCTCGCATTTCTTCATTATACATAATCATTTCATGATCAAAATCTAGATCTTTTACTTTTGCTGTTGAAATATCGTATTGTTTTAATCCTAGCACCTTTTTATCTCTAGCAATAAGTATCTTTTGTAGTATATCTAGTGGAATTACTATTTCTCCATTCTCTCTTTCTGATATATTAACTATAATAACATCATCAGGCAATTCAATTAAATCCTTTAAATCTTCAAAATGTCCATTTTGTAAACATTTGCTTATTTTCTCATCTAATAATTTTTCATCAACTTTATCCATTTTTATCACTTCTCCTTATATTTTTAATTATCTCATAAAATCCATTTTTTTGCAACATTTATAAAAAGTATAACATAATTGGGTAATTATCTGTTTTTGATAATTCTTCTAATATGGCATAGCAAACACTTGATATATCATTACTTTTGCGAGTATTAGACATTGCAATAATCATACTTTCTTCTTTTAGACCTTTTATATTTTATTTTTTAGATATTTTTATCTATGTAAATATATCACAAAAAATTATTAACAATAAGTTTTAAAAATTGTTTACTTAGTCATTTGCTGAAATTTACTTTTGTGTTTAAGGAATTAATAAAAAAGGTAAAAAAGTTATTGAAGAATTGAAAAAAATATGATATATTAAAAAGGAAATTCAAAAGAAACTAATTTATAGAAAGAGTGGTTGTGTATGGCAAGAAATGGTAGAAGATATGATAATGGGGCAAAACTAAATATGAAAAAGGTAATTGGTGTATTAATTGCTTTTATATTAATTATTGCATGTATTTGGGGAATTATAAAAATGCTAAACAACGACTCAAAAAGTATAGCTGGAAAGATTGAAAATGTATATTATTATACTATATATGATAGTGGAAAATGGGGAGTAATTGATTCATATGGTAAAGAGATTGTAAAACCAGATTATAATGAAATGATAGTTGTGCCAGATAAATCACAAGATATATTTGTATGTACATATGATGTGGACTATGGAAACAATGAATATAAAACAAAAGTGATTAATTCAAAAGGAAAAGAAATCATAAAAGGATATAACAAAGTAGAGGCAATTGCCAATTATGATAAAAATAAAAACATATGGTATGAAAAGAATGTATTTAGAGTAGAAAAAGATGGAAAGTATGGATTAATTAATTATTCAGGTAAAAAATTGCTTGATCCTACCTACAATAGTATAAACCCAGTATATGGAGTAGAAAATAGTCTTATTATTGAAAAAGACCGGAAAATTTGGACTTTGTGATGACACTGGAAATATAATAATAGAGCCAAATTATAAAAAAATAGAAAAAATTGGTGATGATTATAAAAATGGTTATATAGTAACAAATGAGAATGATAAATGTGGAATAATAGGTTTTGACAAGAATGAGATATTAGAAGCAAAATATGATGAAATCAAACCAATATGTGCAGAAGATAATTATGTAGTAAAAGAAAATGGAAAATATATTGTAATAAATAAATCAGGAGAAAAACAGATAAATAAAGAGTTTGAAGATATAGAAGCAATTAATAAAGACTATGTAATAGCAAAATCTTCAGAGGGAAAATATGGAGTAGTTGATAGACAAGGTGAAACTAAAATAGATTTTAAATATGATAAATTATCTCAAACAAATTCAGCAAATTATATTGCAAAACAAGGAGATAAATACGGAATTGTAAATATAGATGGAAATATCCAATTTGAAATTAAAAGTATAGGAATTAATTATGTAGAATCAGGAGATTTTATAATAGCAGATTATATGGAAAACCGGAAAACTTATTTCAAAAGTTTACGATAAAGATTATGTAGAGAAACTAGCTGGAATAGTTTCAGAAGTAAATACTTCAAAAGGCTATATTAGAATGTTTGCAAATGATGAATATAAATATTATAACTTTAAATTTGAAGAAAAAGATTCATCTCAAGTTTTAACAGGAAACAAACTATTTTTAAGTAAAAAAGATGGGAAATATGGATTTGTAGATAGTACCCGGAAAAGTAGTAGTAAATCATAATTACGATGATGCAACAGAGCAAAATTCTAGCCGGATATGCAGGAATAAAAAAAGATGGATTATGGGGTGCTATTGACTTAAATGGAAATGTGGTAGTAGAGCCTACATACAATTTAGATAGTAACACAAAAGTTGATTTCATAGGTCCTTGGCACTTGTGTGAAGACTTAAATGCTAATTATTATTTAGACGTATGATAAAAGATATGGAAAGGATAAAAAACATGGAACTAAGGATGAAATATAGTTATAGCTATTTTATATACCCATATGTAATAAAAGAAAGTAGTTATAAAAAATACATACAAAAATTAATGAAAAGCGATAAATATGAACCAAAATTTTTTGGAAAGAAAAAGAATTTAAGCATATATAATTTCTTCTTGCCAAACATCCGTGAATATATGTTTAAAAGTTTTGGAATAGCTGAAAAAGAAGTTAAAACAAAAAATACATTAGATGATAAACTGAGGGAGAATATGTTTAAAGATTTTCCCTGTACAGTTTTTGAATATAAAATTATAAACAATGCACAAGCAAAAACAGGAAATGAAGAAGGCATTTTCTTTAAGATAGAAAAAATGGAAATCATTTGTTTTAAATCTGGGATTTGTTTTTTAGTTATGAAGACAAATATAGAAGATACAAATAGATTTGCAGACCTTTTAAATTTTAATGCTAAATTCCGTGATATAAATTCTGAAAATGCAAATTTAGCAAACTACAGAAACATAAAAATACAAACAAGCACATTTAGTGATGTAAAATCATTAACTGATGTAATAAAAGAAATAACAGGAGGAATGGAAAGAGCAGAAAAGATAGATATAGATATAAATAGATTTTTAACATATTCATATGTTTGCCTAGACCAGGAATATTGGAATGAAAGTAGAAATTTTAATGAAATAGAAAAGGAATTCTTTAAATTTGCAAATGTATTAAATAGTGAATTTAATTCAAGCTATGTAAATGATAGACTAAAGGTAGTAAATCTTGGAAACTATACAAAAGTACGGAATCAGCAAGGCAGGAATAAATCTACTTACATCTAGCATAAATACAGTGAATTACACTAATTTGCCATTTGAATTTGAAAACGAATATTTATATGCATATATATTTACACTATATGAGAAATTCTATTTTTCAAAACTATTATTTGATTTCAAGAAAAACACAAAGTATTCAAAAGCAGCAAAAGACTTTATAGAATTTACAAATGATGTTTGGGTTCATGAGCTCACAAATAATGATAATGGAACCTTAATATATAATGATACAAAAGAGGCATTACAACTTAAAAGTATATATGAGACAGTAAAAGAACAATATGATGTAGCATATAAAGGATTTAAGATGAAAAATAGTGATATGCTGAACAAAGTAATACTTATCTTACTTGTCGCATCTCTTATTACAAATGTCATAAACTTTATTAATCTTTACAAATTAAGATAGGAATGAAACAAAAAAATGAACATAACTTGTGGCACAGATATAATTGAAATAAACAGAATACAAAAAATGATGAAAGATACAGGAAGTCAAGGAGCAAATAAGATTTATACAAAAAATGAAATAGAATATTGTGAAAGTAAGCATAATGTTAAATATCAACATTATGCTGTTAGATTTGCCGCAAAAGAGGCAATATTTAAGGCAATATCGAATAATTTAGAAAATAAATTTGATATATCATGGAAAGATGTTGAAATATTAAATGATAAAAATGGAAGACCAAAGGTTAATTTTATAGGAAGTAAAGTAAAAGGTATAAAAAGTATAGAAATCAGCTTATCGCATTGCAAAGAATATGCAGTTGCAAATGTAGTTGCAGTTTGGGAGGAATGACAAAATGAGATTATTTGATACACATTCACATTATAATGATGAACAGTTTGATGAAGATAGAGAAGAGATCATAAAGTTAATTTATGAAGCAGGAATTAAAAATACAGTTGTAGTTGGAGATAATATAGAAAATTCAAAAAAGGTTATAGAAATTGCTAAAAATCATAATTTTATTTATTCAGCAATTCGGAATACATCCAAGTGAAATCGCAGGAAGTAGAGAAGAAATTTTACAGGAAATAGATGAGATAAGAGAACTTGCAAAAAATCAAAAGATAGTTGCAATAGGAGAGATAGGACTTGATTATCATTGGGAAAAAGATAAAAAGGAACTTCAAAGATTTGCATTTTTGGAGCAGATTAAACTTGCAAATGAGTTAAGCCTCCCAATTATTATCCATTCAAGAGATGCAATAATGGATACTATCGAAATATTAAAAAGCGAAGTAAAGCCAGTAAAAAAAGGAATTTTACATTGCTGCCAGCTAAATAAAGATTTAGTAAAAACAGGGCTTGAAGAAGGTTTATATATATCTTTTGCAGGAGCGATAACTTTTAAAAGTTCAAAAAATGCTGATGAGATAATTCAAATGGTACCAGATAATAGGATATTAATTGAAACAGATTGTCCATACTTAAGCCCAGAACCGTTTAGAGGTAGGAGAAATGATTCTAGAAATATAAAATATACAGCAGAAAAAATTGCTAAAGTCAAGGGAAAAGATTTAGAAGAAATTGCAGAGACAACTTATGAGAATGCAAAAAGAGTTTACAATATATTGCCTTAAAAAGATAGAGGTAAATTTATCGCTACATTAGAACAACAAATACCAAAAATATTTCAATAATATGTTGAAATATTCTACAACATATTATAAAATTATAATCGAAATTTGTTTATAAAAGTAATAAAACAAATTCATATATCACAAAATGTAAAAAACTTTTTTTATAGCAATACCAAATATGACAAACATTTCAAGAAAAAGCTTATATACTAATAAAAAAAGTTAGTAAAGGTGGTAAGGATGTTTCAAAATATAACTGAGGAAGAAAAACAAGAACGTATTATAGAAAATGCTGAGGAAACTGAAAAAATCAATATAAAAGATGTTTTAAAAAAGTCATTTACAAAGCAAAATATACTTGTATATATCATATCATTTATGTTATCAACAGTATGTACAGTTAATGATATGGCTCCATTTGGACTAGCTATTTTTGCAGCAGCTCTTGCAAATGGATTGCCAGCAGGTATAGTATTTGCATTTACACTACTTGGCACATTGATTCGGAATAGGTGCAGGAGAGACACTTACTTTAATACTCACAGTACTTGTATTTGTACGGAATGGTACTAGTTTTAAAACCATGGTATGAAGAAGAATATAAAAGTGAAAGAAGGAAACTTGGAAAGTATGTATTAATAAGTGTTATAGCTGTTCAAATTATACAAATGCTATTTAGAGGATTTTTACTATATGATTTATTTTTGAGTATAACAACAGGAGTTATAACATATATATTCTATAAAATATTCTCAAATTCGTTAATAACAATAAGTGAATATGGAGTTACAAAAGTTTTTACAGTAGAAGAAGTTGTAGGAGCAAGCCTAATGATAGCAATTGCTTTAACAGCATTTAGAGACTTTGGGCTTTTTGGATTTGAAATAAAAACAGTATTATGCATATTAATAGTGCTAATTCTAGGTTGGAAAAAGGGAATACTAATTCGGTGCAACAAGTGGAATAACGATAGGAGCAGTGCTAGGAGTAATTGGGCGGAAGCTCACAAATTTTAGTTGCATCTTTTGCAATTTCACGGAATGATTGCAGGATTTTTAAGTAAATTTGGAAAAATTCGGTGTAATTTTAGGATTTATTGCAGGAAATATATTACTTTCATATGTTTCAAACGGAAATACACAAGAAATAATATATCTAAAAGAAATAATTCTTGCATCACTTGGGCTTTTGCTTGTACCAAAAAAAATACAGATAAATGTTTCAGAATTTTTTGGAAAAGACTTATACTTACCAGTACGGTGTGAGTTATGGGCTAGAAAGTAGTAATACAGAGGCTGTATATAAGCTAAATACAGTTTCTAAAACAATAGATGAGATGTCTAGAAATTATAAAGAAGATTTTCAAGCAGAAGAAAATTTAGTAGATGCAAAAAAGGTATTTCTTACAAGTCTTGAAGAAAAACTAGATGTATTAGCAGAAAATATTTTATATGAAGATTTAGTAGACGAAGAAAATGGGCTAACAAGTGAAATCTTTGATATTTTGGAAGAAAAAAATATGATTACCAAAAAAGATATATTAGATTTACTTGAAAAAAGAAATGAATACATAATGGGATTTGAAGATTTTGATACTAACATGAAAGTAGAAGATGATATAAATAAAGTTACAAGACTAATTAATGAAACATATAAAATAGGTAAACTAAATAACCTATGGAAACAGAGAATGAAAGAAAACAAAAAAGTTATTAGTACACAATTAGATCGGTGTTTCAAAGGCAATTTCAAGTGTTGCTGAGGCAATTGAAATTTCAAAAAATGAAAATTTTGAAAAAGAAAAGAAAGAGATACAAATACTGTTAGAACAAAAAGGAATAGAACTAGTAGAGGTTAATATAGAAAAAAACAAAAATAGCAGATTTGTTATAAATACATATATAAAACTAGGTAGCGATGAAGAAGATAGGACATATGAAATAGAAAATATACTTTCAAAAGTATTAAAAAACAAAATTGTTTTTCAAAAAGATTTTTGTGCAATAAAAAATGCTAGTGATATATCTAGACAAGTTTATGTATCTAAGGACAAGTTTGATATACAAATAGGAATTGCAACTGCGAGTAAAGAGGGCACAGATGCATCAGGAGATTCAAATGTGCAGACAAAATTAGATGATGGGAAATATTTAATTGCAATAAGTGATGGAATGGGAAGTGGAAAGGAAGCAAAAAAAGCAAGTAGTAGTGCAGTAAAAATGCTAAATAGAATGCTAAGTAGTGGATTTGACAAAGATACATCCTTGGAACTTATAAATAGTAGTATGTATATAAATTCGAAAGAAGACAGCTATGCAACACTAGATATAGCAATACTTGATTTATATTCAGGTAATATGGAATTTATGAAAAATGGTGCATGTCCAACTTTTATTAAAAATAAAAAAGATGTAACTGTAGTTAAATCTATATCACTCCCAGCACGGAATTTTAGACAAAGTTGATCTAGTAGTCTATGATAAAGACTTAAGCGATGGTGATATAATTATTATGTGTACAGATCGGAATACTAGAATCAAATATAGATTACGAAAATAAGGAAGTTTGGGTAAAAAATTTCTTAGAAGAAATTGAAACAGATAATGTGCAAAAAATAGCAAATATTTTGCTTGCTCAAGCAATAGATAATGGAGTAGGCATAGCAAAAGATGACATGACAGTTATTGCAGTTAAGGTAAGAAAAAATTAACATTTGCTATTTTATAAAAAATATAGTATAATTAAATGCTGTAACACTTAAAAAGTGCTGCAAAAGTAGCTTAAACACATGTAGAATTAAAAGGAGGCAACTATGTTATACATTCCGATTACGAACCACACTTTGCAAAAGGCAGCAGCAGATGCCATTTCTCGTAATGAGGTGGGAATCCTAATTTGGTCTACAGGTAGCAGGTGGATAAACTTGCATGACAAAACTACAAATGAAAATCCTGTTTATCAGGCAATGATGAGTGAAGTCCAGAAGGGTGACATCATATTTGTAGATTTTGAGAAGGGGAAATGGAGGAGTATTAATGGTAGCTTGGAAAGCGAGGAACTAAGCATTTCAATGCAGAGTGGCGTGAATTTTAGGGAGCTTGCTGTGCCTGCAAGAGCAGTTGCAAGTGATGGCGATTACTGTGAACGGATTACCCAAATCTGTAATAGGTTTTTGCTTAGCGGACCAATCACAACTTTTCCTTCAGGGCATTTGAGTAGCATCCATTTTAATCCAAGCATTCTCAAGTGATTAGGTGAAAAAAGGTGATCTTAAATGAGATAGCGTAATAAAACAAGTCCAGCAGAGTAATTTGCTGGGCTTGTTTTATTGATTAAATTATATTTAGTTTTTTCATTTCATTTTCAAGAATAAGTTTTGCTTTATCAGTAATTTCAGTAAGTGGGAGTCTTGGAATTCCAAATTTATAGCCCATTAGATTTAAAGCCGCTTTAACAGGAATAGGATTTACTTCTGAGAACAAAGCTGAAATTAAAGGTAAACTATCTAATTGGAATTTTCTTGAAGCTTCTATATTTCCATTTAAGAAATCATGTACCATTTTGGAAGTTTTCCTTGGAATAATATTTGATAAAACTGAAATTACACCGAATTCCACCAAGAGATAAAATTGGAAGCGTCTGATCATCATTTCCACTATAAATTGCAAGTTCATCTTTGCAAAGATGTGCAATCTTTGCAATTTGAGAAAGATCTCCGCTGGCTTCTTTAACTGCTACAATATTTGGAATTTTGGAAAGTTCTAAACAAGTTTCAGGCTCAATGTTTACTCCGGTTCTAGATTTTACACTGTAAAGAATAATTGGAAGAGAAACTTGTTTGGCAATTGCTTCATAGTGTTTAAGAAGTCCGAGCTTGTGTACATTTATTGTAGTAGGGAGTTACAATTAAAAGACCATCTACATGAACACTTTCTGCATATTTAGACATTTCTATAGCAGCCTTAGTGTTGTTTCCACCAGTTCCCGCAATAATTGGAACTCTTTTATTTGCCACATCTACAGCAAATTTAATAGTTTCTTTTTTTTCTTCTTCTGTCATTGTAGAAGCTTCGCCAGTTGTTCCGCATACAACAATTGCATCTATTCCTTCTACGATTTGGTTTTCAATAAGCTTTTTGAATTCATCAAAATTTACACCACCGATTTTCTAAAAATGGTGTTGCAATGGCTGTTCCACAGCCTTTAAAAATAGGAGTTTTCATATATTTACCTCCAAAAAATAAAAAAGATTATATAATAATATATTTCTTTAATCTATATTAATTATATTTAAAAAATATGCTATTTGCAAGAAAATATTAAAAAATTTGCAAAAAAAGTATACAAATTATGTTTTAAGTGGTATACTATATTAGTTAATTATGGCGAAAGTTACCAAATAAAGTAAAGTTATTGGTAATCTAGACCAAAAGGAGGAGAAGGAAGAATGAAGAAACATTTAAGAAAAACAAAAATTGTATGCACAATTGGACCAGCTAGTGAAGACAAACTAGCCGAATTAATGGATGCTGGTATGGACGTAGTAAGAATAAACTTCTCACACGGAAGCTACCCAGAACAAGAAGATAAAGTAGAAAAATTTTTTGAGGCAAGAAAGAAAGCTAATAAGCCTGTTGCACTATTATTAGATATGCAAGGACCAGAAGTTAGAACAGGTAAATTAGTCAATGCACCTGTAGAATTAAAAATGGGTGAAACTATAACTCTTGTAAATGATGATATAGAAGGAGATAGTGCAAAAGTATCTGTAAGTTACAAAGAGTTATATAAAGATGTAAAACAAGGGACAAAAATACTTTTAGATGATGGATTAGTTGGATTAGAGGTAACAGAAATTAAAGGAAAAGACATAGTTTGCAAAATATTAAATAATGGAAAACTTGGAAATAGAAAAAGTGTAAATATTCCAGGTGTACATTTAAGCTTGCCAGCCCTAAAAGAAAAAGATATTCAAGATCTAATAGATGGCGCAAAGCATGGTTTTGACTATGTTGCAGCATCATTTGTAAGAAATAAAGAAGATGTATTGGCAGTTAGAAAAGTGCTAGATGAAAATGGTGGAAAAGACATAAAAATTATTTGCAAAATTGAAAATCAAGAAGGATTAGAAAATCTTGAAGACATAATTGAGAATTCAGATGGAATAATGGTTGCAAGAGGAGATTTAGGCGTAGAAATACCATTCCAAAATGTACCAATAGCACAAAAAGATATGATAAAAGCTTGTAACAGAAAAGGAAAAGCAGTTATAACAGCAACACAAATGTTAGAATCTATGACACATAGTCCAAGACCAACAAGAGCAGAAGTAAGCGATGTTGCAAATGCTATTTATGATAGAACAGGAGCAATAATGCTTTCTGGAGAATGTGCAATGGGAGAATACCCAATAGAGTGTGTTCAAGCTATGGTAGATATTTCTGAAACAATTGAAGCTCAAATAAAATATTGGGAAAGATTTAACAATAAATATCAAAAATTAGAAACAGAAGATTTAGAATACAATGTAAATTATACAGTATGCAGAATGGCAAGAAAGATTAAAGCAAAAGCAGTAGTTGCATATACAAATACAGGAAGAACAGCAAGCTATTTATCAGGACTTGGAATCAAATGCCCAGTATTTGCTGTAACATCAAATGAAAAGACATATAATCAATTAGCATTAATGTGGAATGTGTTCCCAATACTATTACCAGAACAAAAAACAATTAACGATTTATTAGAAATAGGAATAGAGAAACTAGAAAAAGATGGTTATTTAGAAAAAGGAGATAAAGTTGTAATTGCTGGTGGTTCACAAATACTTCCAACTAGAAAAAATAGTAAAACAATAGGTGGAGTAATAGAAATTTAGGTAAAGGCTTGACAAGTGAGCAAAAATTTAGTATAATATCTAAGCGTATTACAAAAAGAGAACAAATAAAATATACAAAGTCGTAATAAAAAGGAGGTAATTAAAAATGGCACAACCAAAAAGAAGATGGTCAAAAGCAAGAACAGGATTAAGAAGATCTACATGGAAAGTAGAAAAACCAAGTATTGCGACTTGCCCACATTGTCATGAGCCTGTATTACCACACAGAGCTTGCACAAACTGTGGATATTATAATGGAAAAGCAGTTATCTCAGTAAAAGAAGAAGAAAATGCTTAAAAAATGCAAATTAATGAAAGGAATGTACTATACATAGTTACATTCCTTTTTTACTTTCTTATAAATTTTTAATTTGATCCCAAGATGTTAGCTTGGGTTGTTTTTTATGTTTAACTATAGTTGCTCTTTCACAAAAAACATCAAGATTACATAAAATATAATATAATATAATATACAAAATTATGAGGAGGAATTAAAATGTGTAATTGTAGACGTAGAAGGTATTGTTGCTTAAATAATCCAGGAAGTAGTAATCAAAATGAATATGAGACTATGTGTAATAATATGACAAACAATGACAGTAGCTATAATACAAATTGTAGTTGCGGTTTTGATGAAGAAGATGATGGATTCCCATCAAACCCAATGTTTGCACAAAGCTATGTACCAGTTCAAGTGATGGAAAACACTTTCATGCCTTGCTCAGGACTTCATAAAGGAACAATATTCCCAGAGCTAGTTAGTGAATATTGTCCGCGGTCAATCTATGGCAGAAATAGAATATATTAGGGACACAAATAAAATAAAAGGAGGTTGTAACAGATGAATAACGAAACAGAATATGATATGATTTTAGATAATATAGAAAATAGAGTATCTTGCACATGTTCATGTGAATGCAAAGAAGATAGTACACGTGAAGAAATGATGCATCAAATAAAATGCTACAACTTCGCAGTAATAGAGCTTGGGCTTTATTTAGATACACATCCAAATGACGAAAGAGCACTATGCTTGCATAATAGTTATGCTAAAACTTTAAAAGAATTAAAAGACAAATATCAAAAAGTATATGGACCACTTACCATATATTTCCCTTGCAATAAGTGGCGTTGGCTAGAAGAACCATGGCCATGGGAAGGAGGCGATTTTTAATGTGGACTTATGATAAAGTATTAGAATATCCTGTAAGAATAAGAGAAACAAATACAGAACTTGCAAAAAATATAATTTCACAATATGGAGGACCAGACGGAGAACTTGCAGCATCACTTAGATATCTATCTCAAAAATTTGGGATGCCAGATCAAAAGGCAAAAGCAATATTAAATGATATTGGAACAGAAGAATGGGGTCCATAAGGATATCATTTCAATTACATATAAATGTAAAAACAAAGTCGAAAAATATAAAAAAAACAAAGATATTAAAATTTAAACATAACTTACAAATATTTATTTTTTAAAAAAGTGCCGGACTTCATTTTGATATTCAGCACTATGTATTTACAGTTTTATGTAAATGTGTTATAATTTAAATAAGACCTAAAATTTTTTATTTCAAATCTTGCATATTGCAAGTAGAAAGAGTGACATGATGATTAAATGCATGCCTATTGTGACAGCTATTGAGCGTAGCAAAATTGCTTTCCATGTAGCTATTGTAGACGCCATCCTTACGTATGATGCTATTCATACCATGTATGATTATGGTGGTGAGGTAAATATGGGAAAAAAGGTTGGCGAAGCAAGTTTGATACTGCAGAATTGCAGTGAGACAGAGGAGTACACCGAGGACACCAAGGTCTTATATCTTGGTGGATATCTGAATAATGGAGAGGAGTTCGATCTGGTAACAGAAAAAAGTATTATAGAGGCATGTAAGAAAGCAGCTAAGGCAATTTGGGGGTAATAATACCCCCATTTATAAATATTTGCAATTAAATTATATAGTAAAGGAAGTAATAATGAATAACAAATTATATGAAGAATTAAGAAAAAGAAAAGAATCAGGAGAAAAATTAGACTGGAATAAAATAAGTAAAGACGAGTTAAAAGAATTATTTGACGAAAATATACCAGATAGTATGATAGCAGAATTATATGAAATCAGTAAGTCGAAAGTAACATATAAAAGGAATAAATGGAATATAAATTATATAAGCCATATACAAGAAAAGCTTCTTGAAGCAGATATGTATAAAGAATTAAATAAAAATTCTAAAAACAGATTATTATCAGAAAAAAATATAGCAACTATTTCTATAGCACTGACACATTATCTTTTTAGAAAAGGACCAGTAGAAGATATGCATAGTGAAGGAAAATTATCTCAAAAAGATATGAAAACGTTAAATAAGTATATGGTAAATAGAATAGCTGGGTTATTAGAAGCCATATATGCAGAAGATTGGTTAAAATTAGAACTTATACTTAATGCTTATAGTATGTATGGGACCGATTGGGACAAGCCTATTCCAGATAAAGATGAGATAGAAAAAACTTATAAGATAGCATTAGATATGTCATAAGGTCAAATTATAGAGCAAACAATATCTTCAATATGTAGACGAATGGGTACCTATATGTTGTCAATAGCTAAAGACAATATTTACAAATTAGCTACTGACTATAAAATTTTACTTTATATTGATAATTTTATATAAATTTGTTATAATTATAAGTAGGTAACAGTAGTTCAAAGTTTCAAATAGGAGGTTCCATATGACAACTGGTGAAAGATTTATAAACTTAAAAGAACGGTTACATATTTTAAAAGTTAAAAATGCAATTAGTGAGAATCGTTATTTGGCAGTAGAGACACTTTTACAACAGGCAGAGAAATTTGCAGGAATGGAAAATCCACCTGGCTTGCAACTTGATTTATTAGTAGTTCAGGGTTTGGACTCAGCAGAAAATTTAATTAAACATGCTGAAGACAAGGGCTCGTAACAGAGCCCTTGTTCATTTTAAGTAAGTTTAGGCATCTTTGGATATATATGTAATTCAAAATCAGTTGGGTCAGAATCTTTTTTTATAGCCTTTTCTGTTTTTAAATATGTAATTTTTGCAATAATACTTTTTAGCAAAATATTTTTATCCTCAGCAGTTTCCAAGTTATCATATAAATCAATTACATTTTCTAGTTTAGGTATAGATGTATCTTTTTCATTTTGCATTTCTGTATTCTTTTGTAATAAAGATTTATACTCCTCTAATTTAGTTTCTAAACTTTCAATACTTTCCTTTATTGATTTAGAACGATTTATAAATTCATCTTTACTATAAATGCCATTTTCTAAAAAATCATAAATTTTATCAAGTTTAACATTTTCTTTTTCTAATTCTTTTTTGGCAAAAACAATAGACTTTTCAATTAGTTTGCTATTGTCAGCATTTGTATTATCTTTAATTTCATAATCCACTTTATAATTTTCTAACCAAATTTTTAATGCTTCAATGATTTTATTTTCTACAATATAAAGTTTAGAACTTACATTGTCACATTTTGCATTAGAACATATTAAGGTTGCAGGTTTATTTGCTTTTGTATAGGGTCTCCTTTGCATTGGCTTACCACATTTTTCACAAAATACTAAACCAACTAATGGATTTTGAACTTGATGGCTATGTTTGACTTTTGGAGTGTTTTGTTTCCTTTTTTCTTGAACTAACTCCCAAGTTTTATCATCAATAATAGGTTCATGTAATCCATCATAAATTAAATATTCTTGATTACGAGGTCTACTAATAATAAGATGCCCATTTTTCGTTTTCTTTTTTTGCTTCCTTCTATTCCACACAATTTTACCAATATAAGTAGGATTAGAAAGAATATCTTTCACAGAAGAAATAGTCCATTCATTAGAAATTCTAGGTCTCAAATTCATAGTATTTAACTGTTTTACAATTGAATTTATAGTGTTATTTTCAAATGTATATAATCTAAAAATTTCTTTTACAATAGGTACTTCATCTTGATTGATAGATAAGGTATAGCCTTTTGAATCTTTAAGCTTTACTCTATCATAGCCAAAAGGAGCAATGTTTCCTACAAACTTGCCTTCAGAAACAGAGATTTCACGACCTCTTTGCAGACGTCTATTGATTGTTTTATATTCTCTCCTAGACATGAACAAGCCAAACTCGAAATATTCCTCATCAAATTCATTATCTGGGTCATAAGTTTTAACAGGTGTAATAATTTTTGTATGAGAATATTTAAATGCTTTTGAAACTCTTCCTTGGTCAGCAGTATCACCACGAGCAAGCCTTTCTACTTCAACAACTAAAACACCAGTCCACTTTTCATTTTCAACATCTTTCAAAAGTTTTTGCATTTCTTTTCTTTCACTAATCGTTTCGCCACTTACAACTTCTCTATAAATTTTTGAAATATGTAAGTTTCGTTTCTCTGCCAAAGTAGTTAAAATTTTTTCATGTCTTGCTAAAGTTTCACCATCGCCATATTTTTCAGATTCTATATCTTCTCTTGATTTTCTTAAATATATTGCATATGTGCCATTTTGCACATTTCCTCCTTCCCTTGTAACTGGTCTTTAACTGTTTGTGTTATATACGAAAATTTGACAAATTACAACTGTAAGGAGTTATCTTATTTATTAAATTAACGATAATATTATCGATGTATTCTTTTTGAATAGCAATATCTTTTGCTATATAATCATCATAAAATTTTATATTTGTATATTTTAAAGTATATTCTTCTAATAACATATGAACCACCTTTTTTTAAATGTATATTAAGTGAATAAAAAAATAGAAGAAAAGATTTTGAAGTATTTTTGAAATATCCTATATTTTGTATCCTTTAACTATTATTTTTATAAATTTACAATAGTTTTATTGACAAATGGGCAATATAGTGATTTATTAGAAAGAATAAAAACAATTCGTACAAGTAATATATTTCTAGCATGGATGAAATGTATCAAAGGTACTTGAATGAAAGTAAAAAGTAAATTAAAAAGGTTCACTAAGTTTATTAAAATTACTTGGTGGATTTTTTATTATGGAATAAAAAAAGGCATTCTCCGTAAAATTATTAGTGGGGGTATTTTATATGGAGAATACTAAAATAATAAATTATCAAATAGCAAGTGCAATTTTTGCATGTATAGCTGGCACTTTATTACATTTTACATATAAGTTTTTTGGAGAAAACAACTTTGTAGCATTATTTTCAGCAGTTAATGAAAGTGTATGGGAGCATTTAAAACTATTATTCTTTCCTATGGTACTTACCACAATCATTGGATATTTTTATATAGGAAAAAATGTACCTAACTTTTTATGCTCAAAGCTAATTGGAATAATTACATCTATGTTATTTATCATTATATTTTTCTACACTTATACAGAAATCATCGGAAAGAGCATTGTTTTAATTGATATAGCTTCATTTTTTGTTGCAGTTATATTAGGAGAATATCTATCCTATAAACTTATGATTAATAATTTTGAATGTAATAATATATTAGCTACAATTATTTTGTCAGTTATATTAATAGGTTTTATAATATTTACATATTTTACTCCTAAGATAGAAATCTTTAGGGATCCAGTAACTAATCAATATGGAATTACAAAAAATATATAAAATCAAATTTTACAGACAATAGCACTAAATTTTTTTGACCGACAAGTCGGCATATAATGGTTTCTAAGTGCTAAAGCACTAAGACAACTATTTAATTGACATCATCATGAAACCAAAGAATTAGCACACTTGGAAATTGTAGGAACAATAGTACATCAATTAACAAGAAATGCTAGTATTGAAGAAGTTGAAAGAGGTGGATTAGCACCATATTATACAGACCATGGTCTTGGAATATATCCACAAGCTGCAGCAGGTACACCATTTACAGCAGCATATATTGCAGTAAAAGGTGACCCAATAGCTGATCTTCAAGAAGATTTAGCAGCAGAGCAAAAAGCAAGAGCAACTTATGAAAAATTAATAGACCTTTGCAGAGACTACCCAGATGTATTAGACCCACTAAAATTTTTAAGAGAAAGAGAAATAGTACATTTCCAAAGATTTGGAGAAGCACTACGTGGAGTACAAGATAAACTTGCAGAAAAGAAATTCTATATGAATAGTAATAATCCAATATTTGTAAATAATAGTAATATGAGCACAAATATGATGAATAATCAAAATATGATGAATACAAATAATAATAGCTGCGGTTGCGGAAGATAAAATTTAAAAAAATTAGCCTATACAATTTTTGCATGGGCTAATTTTTATATATATTGATATTATATAAATAGACAATAGAAAAAGCCTAAGAGGAATAAAATAAACAAATAGAATTGACATAAAGTATACAAAATGATAAAATAAATTCGATCCAATTCTAATTAATGAGTTTTTAGAATAAAAACTCATGAAACTTGAAAGGAGAACATTTATGTACCCCAATAACCTATCTGAACTTATCACTCCAAAGGTTGTCCAAGCAATGGGACGAAATCTTACCGAGCTTCAGTGCATTTTACGGTGGTCTAACTATATAGCTGATTACCGTTTTAATGAGCTGAATAAGCAAGCAATGAATGCCATAATTGCTTATGTCCTTGCGAGTGAGGCACAAGAATGTGGCAAGAATATCGACTTGACCAAAATTCCAAAAATCATTATGCACAGGATGTTTGAAAAACGGTTTTTGTGTGATATACGCGAAGACTTTATAGACAGAATCCTGGAATTAGGGGGAATCGAAAGAAAAGACTTTGACGATGCCATTGAAGTATGTGTAGAGCAAGAAATGGGACAGAGTTTTGCGAAATTTATCGATATTAGCAGAACTTGCATAGAGTCCAGAATTTTCCAAGCTGCTACAAAACTTGCAACTAAGATGGAACTATTTGAGCTACGAGGTCAAATGCAAGAAGCGGATTATATAGGCACAATTAGAGAACTTGAGGGTATCTTGGTAGGATTTAGTAATCTTCCTGGATTTACTAGGATTTCTCTTGAGTATTCTAAGGAGATGACGCTTTTTAAGCAAATTTCTGCCCTTAGAAACCGTATTCGTTGGATTAAGTGTCTTGGAACTGTTAAGTGTTCTGTTTTAGGGCACAACTTTGAAGTTGCAATTATTTCCTACCTTATGGCTCTTTGTGAGTATGAAGATGAGAGCATTGCCACGGCTTGTTTCTTTATAGGGTTGTTTCATGATGTGCCTGAGACCTTTACAGGAGACATGCCTCAGCCTGTAAAGGATTCAATACCAGGACTCAGAAGTGCAACAGAGTGCTTTGAACTGGAGATGGTAAATGAATATATTTATAACCATCTTCCTGAGCATATGAGAGAGGCGATGCATGAGGTTATGCTTGAGGAAAGAGGGAAAGAAAATTACAAACCACTCATTAAACAAGCTGACTACTTGTCTGCAAGCTTTGAGTGTATTAGAAACATTATTGCTGGGAGCAAAGATCCATATTTTACCGAAGTTGTACAACAAGAGATTGAAGGTGGAAGGCTTAAGGGAGTGTTTTATGAGGCACTTGTAAACATCATAACAAATAATTCGTTCTAATTTCAAAGAGAGGGTACGAGATATTTCGTGCCCTCTCGAGCTTATTATTTACAAAGAATATTGACCAAACTCATAAAATAGTATAATATATATAAAAGAAAAATAGGAGCAAGAAAGATATGGAACTTAAAGAATATTTAGAAAAATATGGAGTAATAACTAGAAAACCGAATTTAGAAGCAATGCAATATTTCATGAAAGAATTTGGAGAACCAAATAAAAAAACAAAATTCATACATATTGCAGGAACTAATGGAAAAGGCAGCATATGTGAAATGCTAAATAGCATCTTAGTAAATGCAGGGTACAAAATTCGGAAAATTTATTTCTCCACATCTAATAAGATATAATGAAAGAATTTCAATAAATAATAAAGAAATAACTGACAAAGAAATGTCAAAAATATTAGAAAAAATTTTAAATAAAATAGAAAAATATAATAATACACACGAAAGCAAGGTGACAGAATTTGAAGTGATAACAACAATAGCACTTATATATTTTATGGAAAAAAAATGTGACTTTGTAGTATTAGAAACAGGGCTGGGAGGAGAATATGATGCTACAAACATTGTAGACGGAGATATTTCGGTAATAACAGATATAGGTTTGGATCATATAGACATGCTAGGAGGAACAGTAGAAGAAATTACAAAAACAAAATCAGGAATTATCAAAGAAAATAAGGATACAGTAATGTATGAACAAGAAATTGTGCAAGACATAATAAAAGCAAAATGCTTAGAAAAGAATAACACTTTGCACTTAATAAAAAAGAACGAAATTAAAAATTATTCAAAAAACAAAGAATTTCAAAAAATAGATTATAAAAATCACAAAGACATATACATAAATCTAAAAGGAGAATGTCAAACATATAATGCAATGCTTGCATTAGAATGTATAGACATTTTAAGAGAAAAAGGAAATGAAATTGAAGAAGATGCAGTAAGAAATGGACTAAAAAAAGTAGTGCATCATGCAAGATTTGAAATATTATATGAAAACCCAAAAATAATTTTTGATGGGGGGCATAATGAAAATGCAATAAAAAATTTAAAAAATATGATAAAAGAATACTACCCAGATGATAAAAAAATATATATAATTTCTATACTAAAATCGAAGGATTATAAGTCAATAATTAAATATCTAACTCAAGAAAAAAATGATATATTTATTTTCACAAGTGGAAATAATGAAAAAAGATATGTTTCAAAAGAAGAATTATATAAAGAAGCAAAAAAGTATCTAGATAAAAACATATACACAGCAAATTTAAAAGAAGCAGTTACCTATACTAAAGAAAATTGCAAAAAAGAGATAATAGCAATATTACGGAAGCTTTTATATATATGGAGACATATTAAAAATGCTATGAAAAAAGATTATAATTTGGTAGCAACATAAAATTGAAACAATATGAAAAAAAACACGACTTGAATGCTTTTGACTATTTTATAGTGATATATTCATTATTAATTGCAAAAAAATCAAAAAAAATCCTCAAAAAACTTGAATAAAATAAATATATAGGATATAATAAACAATATAAAAATTTTGGAGGAAACATATGAAAAAAACAAACTCTGAAAAAGGATCAATTTCAGTATTTGTAATAGTTGCATTTATATTTTGTATGACAATATTAATGAATATATATTGGTCAAGTACTAATTATCAAGTAACAGTACTACAAGCCCAAGAACAAATAATAGATATTTATGGTGAAGATGTAAATAATATGGAAGAAATTTATAAAGCAGTTAAAAATCGGTGTAGGAGGAGTAACACCAAGTTCAACATAAACATTGAATAACTGATGCAATAAAGTTATGTATAGTAGGTGAAAGAGACTACTTGATAAATACTATTACAAATAATTTATAAACTAAAAAGGAAAAATAAAAATATAGAAAAACAAAAGCAAAATATAAAGGATATGTAAAGAAAAAAATAAAAAAGTATGTTACATAATAATATGTTTTGCTTTTTTGATAAATAAAAATGAAATTCAGTAATTAAGAATGATGAAGATATGGAGGAAAATGATGGGAGAAGTTATAGTTATAACATCAGGAAAAGGTGGAGTTGGAAAAACAACTACAACAGCAAATTTAGGAGCATCCTTAGCTTTAGAAGGGAAAAAAGTTGCACTAGTAGATACAGATATTGGATTAAGAAATTTAGATGTAGTTATGGGACTAGAAAATAGAATAGTTTATGATATAGTAGATGTTGTAGAAGGTAGATGCAAATTAAGACAAGCATTAATTAAAGATAAAAGATATGATGAATTATTCTTGTTACCTGCTGCTCAAACAAGAGATAAGAGTGCAGTAAATGAAGAACAAATGAAAGAATTAACAAATGAGCTTAAACAAAGTTTTGATTACATATTAATAGACTGTCCAGCAGGAATAGAACAAGGATTTAAAAATGCAGTTGCAGGAGCAGATAGAGCAATTGTTGTAACTACAGCAGAAATTTCAGCAATAAGAGATGCAGATAGAATAATAGGTTTACTAGAAGCTTTAGAGCTTAAAAACTCAGAGCTTATAATAAATAGAATAAGACCTAATATGGTAAGAAAAGGAGAAATGATGGATGTAGAAGACATCGTAGATCTTCTTTCAATAGATTTAACAGGAGTAGTACCAGATGATGAATACATAATTACACAAACAAACAAAGGAGAACCTGTAATATCAAACAAAAAAGCACCTTCTGGAAAAGCATATAGAGAAATAGCAAAAAGGCTCTTAGGAGAAAATATAGAAGTATCAATACCAGGTAGAGACAGAGGATTTTTTTCAAAGATAAAAAACATATTTAGTAAAAAATAGAAAAACATAAAGAAAAGATGGGTGAAGAAAAATGTTTGAAAACATTGTGAACTTTTTTAAGAATATAGGCAAAACTGAAAAAAAAGAAAATAACTCAAGAGACACTGCAAAAGAAAGGTTGCATCTAGTTTTGATGCAAGATAGAGCAAATGTATCAGCAGACTTTTTAGATTTAATGAGACAGGAAATAATAGAAGTTATAAAGAAATATGTAGATATAGATGAAAGAGAAATAGATGTTAGAATGACAAACAAACAAAATGATGATGGCAGCAGTGGTGCACCTGCACTATATGCCAATATACCAATTATCAATATAAAAAATGATATTTTAGTAGAAAAGAAAAAAGAAGCAGAAGCAGTAAAATTAGAAAATGTTACAGTAGAGATTACAGAGGCACCAAGTGAAAATCATGAAACTGAAGTGCTTGAAGGATTAAAACATGAAGAAAATACAGAAGATATAAATGAACCTGTACATGAAGAAGGAGCTGAAATAGTAAACAATTAGATAAAGAGGTTTATTAATGAATAAAAAAATATTTAAAAATATTGAGTGGGGAATACTTATTTGTTGTATAATCTTGTTATGTATAGGATTAGTTGCGTTATTTTCAGCAACACAAGATGCTGGATTTGATGAACTAAAGAAACAAGTATTATGGTCAGCTGTTAGTATTCCTATAATGATAATAGTTATATTTATAGACTATAACACAATAGCAAAAATATCACCAGTACTATATGGACTGGCGATTATTGCACTTATTGCGGTTCTCTTTACAGAACCAATAAATGGAGCTAGAAGCTGGTTTAAAATAACTGAAAATGCAACTATACAACCAAGTGAATTTGCAAAAATAATTTTAATAATATTTTTAGCATATATAATTTCAAAACTTCAAAAGCAAGATAAAACTGAGATAAATAAAATTTGGAAATTAGGGCTAGTACTTTTAGCAGTAGGAATTCCTGTTTTTCTTATAGCTATTCAACCAGATTATGGAACAGTTATGTCATTTATAATAGGGGTTGCATTTATGCTATTCGCAGCAGGCTTAGATAAAAAATACATTATAGTAACACTACTTGTTATAGTTATTGCAGTGCCACTTTTATATAATTTTGTACTTCCAAGTCATGCTAAAGCAAGAATAGATGTATTTTTGAATCCAGAATTAGATCCAAGAGGCTCACGGATATAATTTAATACAATCAAAAATTGCAATAGGTTCTGGAAAGCTAATGGGAATGGGAATTTTAATGGGAAATCAAACACAACTTCGGATATTTATATCCAAAGACAACAGATTTTATTTTTTCAGTAATAGGTGAAGAAATGGGATTTATAATTGCAAGTGCAGTAATTATTATTTATGTCATAATGATAACGAGAGCAGTATATGTTGCAAAGACAGCAAAAGATGATATTGGTGGCTATATTGCAGCAGGAATTGCAGGTATTTTAACCTTTCACATGGTAGAAAATATAGGTATGACAATGGGATTATTACCAATTACAGGTGTACCACTTCCATTTGTAAGTTATGGTGGTAGTTCATTAATTACAAACTTTATCTGTATAGGATTGCTTTTGAATATAAGTGCAAGACGTAAAAAAGCAATATTTATAGATTAATTAAATTCATAGGGAGAAATAATGGAACTATTACACAAACTAAAAATTGGAGATGTAGAATTAGAAAATAATTTAATACTAGCACCAATGGCAGGAATTACAGATAGACCATTTAGAGAAATCTGTAAAAATTATGGTGTAGGGGCAGTTTGCACAGAAATGATAAGTAGCAAAGCAATAATGTATGGAGATGAAAAAACAAAATTATTATTAAATACTGAAGGAGAAAGGCACCCTGTTATTGCTCAGATATTTGGAAGTGATGTAGAAGCAATGAAAAAAGGTGCAAAATATGCAGAAGAAAAAGCAGATATAATTGATATAAACATGGGATGCCCAGCACCGAAGGTTACAAAAAATGGAGATGGAAGTAAACTACTTTTAAACATAGATTTAGCAGTAAAGCTTACAAAAGAAGTTGTCAAAACAGTAAATAAGCCAGTTACAGTGAAGATTAGAAAAGGTTGGGACCTAAAAAATATAGTATATGAAGAACTAGCAAAAAAACTAGAAGAAGTGCGGAATATCCGCAATAACATTACATCGGCAGAACAAGGGAAGAATATTTTAGCGGAGAATGTGATTTAGATAGTATAAAAAGACTAAAAGAAATCTTAAGTATTCCAGTAATTGGAAATGGAAATATAAAAAATGAAAAGCAGGCAGAAGAAATGCTAAGATATACAAAAGCAGATGGAATAATGATAGCAAGGGGAGCAATTGGAAATCCATTTATATTTAAAAATATTATAGAGTATTTAAAATATGGAAAAATTTGCGAAAATATATCAAAAGAAGAAATTAAAAACACAGTAATAAAGCATATAGACTTGGAAGTTGCAGAAAAGGGAGAATATACTGGAATAAGAGAAATGAGAAAACATCTAGCATATTACACAAAAGGAATGCAAAATAGTAGTGTTATAAGAGATAAAATAAATAAAATAGAAAATAAAAAGGAATTAATAGAAACATTAATTGAATATTTTAATATTTAGCAGAATAAATAAGTAGAAAGAGAAAATCTTTCTACTTGTTTTTTAGGTATTCTAAAAGTTTTGTCTGTAAAGCTTTTCTCTTTATATATTTTATACTTAAGTAATTTAAGGAGAAGCTATGAAGAAAAGAATAATTTTTTTATGTTTAATTTTTTTAGTAATTATGGGATTTATTTTTACAAAATTTGAATATAAAAATGTAGTTTCGGGCAATAATATAAGTGAAAAAGATTTCACAGATATTTTAAATATTAGTTCATACGAAGCTACTGTTTCAGTAGAAGTATATAGCAACAAAAATACCAATAAATATATAATAAAGCAAAGCTATAAAGAGCCAAGAACTTTTAAACAAGAAATATTAGAACCAAGCAATATCAAAGGTGTAACAATAATTTATGATGGAGAAAAAACAATACTTGAAAACAAAGCACTTAATTTAAAAACATTATATGAAAATTTTGGGGGAGAACCTTCAAATTTAAGTTTAATTAGTTTTATAAATGAATTTAAAACATCAGAAGAAAAAAGAACAGAAGAAAGTGAAGAAGAAAAAATTATGGAAGTAAAAATCTCAAAAAGCAGAAATAAATATCAAATGTATCAGAAACTATATATAAGTAAAAGTACGAATCTACCAACAAAAATGGAAATTTTAGACGAGAACAAAAATAGGACAGTTTACATATTATATAACGAGATAAGTTTAAATGATAAAAGAGAAATAATTTAAAACAAAAATATCTCAAACTAATAGTTAAAATATATCTGAAAATACATGGAATATTAGGAGTTGAAACAATATGGTAATAAAAAGAGGAGATATGTTTTATGCAGATTTAAGTCCAGTAGTTGGTTCTGAACAAGGAGGAATAAGACCAGTTTTAATAATACAAAATGATACAGGAAATAAATATAGTCCAACAGTAATTGCAGCAGCAATAACATCTCAAACAGGGAAAACAAAACTTCCAACACATATAGAAATAGGTTCTCAAAATAACGGATTAAAATCAGACTCAATAGTGCTTACAGAACAGATTAGAACAATAGATAAAAGCAGGTTAAAAGAAAGAATAGGTCATATAAATGATGGAAAAATAATAAATCAGATAAATAATGCCCTTGGAGTAAGTTTTGGACTCGAAGAATAAAATAAAGCAAGAAAGGATTTAATTTTGTACGTATATAAGGAGGTTGCAAAATTAAATTTTTCTTGCTTTTATTAATAGGAAAAAACTTACAATGCATTGATAATTAATGCGATATTAATAGAATTTAAGCTTTTAAACTTTTAATAATATCAATTTCTCTTTTCAAGTTTTCTATAAGTTCTTCCTTCGTAGAAAGAGCATATTCGTATTCTTTTATTACTTGTTTATAATTTTCATAATTTTCTCCCTGTGCAAAGAGAAGACGCATATAATCTTTAAAATAATCTATTTCACTTTGTCTTTTAGCATTTTGCATTTTTTCATCATATTTTTCAATTTTTGCAAGTCTTTTAAGCTGTTCTTTTAAATAATCTACATATTCTAAAGTGCAAGCAATTTCATAGTAAGTATCATCAATAACAACCTTAAATAAAACTTTTAAAATTCTAGGATTTATTTTACCTAGCTTAGAATAAGAACTAAGTAAATCTAATGCAACAGTTTGTCTAGTTGGATGACTATCTCTAATTAAAATTTTTAAGGTTTCAGAAATGTCAACATGAGTTGTATATTGTCTTTTGGTTACAATGGCATCAAAAACATCAGCAATATGAATGATTTGGGCATAATATGGAATTTCTTTTTTTATAAGTCCGCTTTGGATATCCGAGTTCCATCTAAGCACTCATGATGATATAAAGCACCACCTGCATAGGGGCGAAGTTTTAAATCCTTCATACACATATTATATCCAATTGTTGTATGAGTTTTAATAATTTCAAACTCTTCATCAGTAAGTATATTTGGTTTAGACAAGATTTCAGGAGGAACAAATAATTTGCCAATATCATGAAGATAAGCTGAAATTGTAGCGTGTATTGTAAAAGCTTTGCCAGCATGTAAATATTCACACATTCTACAAGTCAAGTTAGCAACATTTTCACTATGTCTTCTAGTAAATAAATCAAGATTTCCAAGCATATCTAGCTGATAACGCATAGTTTTATCTAGATTATATGATTTTAGAATAGTAGGACTATAAAATTCTATATCTTGCTTTAACAACATAAATTTTCTCCTTAGTACAATTATATATAATATAATAACATTAAAGTAAAAAAAAATCAACAATGAATATTGCTCTTTTAAAAGAAATATGTTAGAATAGAAAAAGTAGAAAATTGGGGTATAGCCAAGCGGTAAGGCAGATGGCTCTGACCCATCGATGCGTAGGTTCGAATCCTACTACCCCAGCCATAGCATAGTTTCGTCGAACTTTTTGAAAAGCTTGATACAAGCAAAGTTCGAAGAACACAAAAATCTTAGAAAAATATAATTTAAATATGTTTGAATCATTTATATAATAAAAATTAATTTTAGACTAAATTTAGGTAAAAACATTGACATTTACCTAAATTTAGTCTAAAATATGCTTGGGGCGAAAAATATGATATATAAATATGGAGAATTAAAAGATAAAGGATTAGATAATTATAATATAAGTAAAAAAGTTGAAAATAAAGAATTATACAAAATCGAGAAAGGTTTATATTCTGATACGGAAAAATACAATCATTTGGAATATATTGTAAAGAAGTATTCTAATACTATTTTTACATCAGAAAGTGCATTTTTTTATCTAGGTTTAACAGATGTCATACCTAATAAATATTTCCTTGCAACTCCGAACAATGTTAGTAAAATAAAAAATGAAAAAGTTGAACAAATATTTATGGCAAACCATCTTTTTGAAATTGGAAAAAGTCAAGTAAATTATAATAATGTTCAAATAAATATTTATAACAAAGAGAGAATGTTAATTGAACTAATAAGAAATAAGAATACTTTTGCTTTTGATTATTACAAGGAAATAATAAGTAATTACAGAGAAATTGTAGACGAAATAGATATGAGTTTATTTGCAGATTATTTAGAATGTTTTGCTAATGGAAAAAACATTTTTAAAATTATACATAGGGAGGTTTTTTAGTGATAAATTTATTAGAAAGCATAGACTTTTATTTAGAAAAAGGATATGAAGATGCTTATGCAACATCAAAAGTTGCACAAGATATAATATTAAGCAAGATTGCAAAATCTAATTATAGAAACAATATTACAGTCAAGGGTGGAGTAGTTATGTTTAATATAACTAATGACAAAAGACGAGCTACTGTTGATATTGATATAGATTTAATTAGATATTCTTTAGAAGATAAAAGTATATTGTTATTGTTTGATAAATTAAATCAAATTGATGATGGAATAACAATAATAGTTAATAAAAAAATAAAACCTTTAAAACATCAAGATTATCATGGAAAAAGAGTTAATATTGTTTTAAAAGATTCATTTGGAAATCAAATAGAAACTAAAGTTGATATTGGAGTACATAACAATTTAGATATAGAACAAGAAGAATATATGTTTAACTTTGAAGTATTTAATAACAGTATGACATTATTAATAAATACTAAAGAGCAGATTTTTGGTGAAAAACTGCTATCTATGTTAAAACATGGTATTAGAACAACAAGATATAAAGATATATATGATTTTTATTATCTTATAACAGAGGGAAATATGGACAAGTTATTATTACTTAAATTGATTAATATATATTGTATTAATAGTGATTTTAGAATTAATACTACATACCAAATTGCAAATGAATTGAGTAAAATATTTAATAATGCAAATTTTTTAGAAAATGTTCAAAATAGTAGATATAATTGGATAGGAAAAGAAACAGATATTGTTTTAGGTACAATATTAGATTTTATAAAACAATTAGAACCTTTAGTTGTATAATATAAAGCGAGGTGGATTATGGAAAAAGAAGAATTATATAATATTTGCAAATCTATAATAGATTTGAATAAACAAAGATATGCAATAGTAAAATCTGAAATAGAAAAAATTATAAGAGATAATGTGAAAGATGAAAGGTATATTCAAAGAAAATTAGATGAAATGCTGGATATATTATTATTTTACGAAAACGATGATAGTTTGCTCTTATTTGGAAGGCTTTGTAAATACTACTTTTCTATAAATCCAATGGTTACAGCACAATATATTACTTATTATAGAGAACATAGTGATCCAGAAGGCATAAAGTTTGGAAATAAAGTAGAGATAAAGGTTAAAGAGGAGGAAACAAAATGAACAGGGAATTTGCAATTAATTATCAATTATCTACGAAAAATTAAACTAAAATAAGGCGATTTTATTGACCAACGCCTTATTTTAATAATTATAAAGCCCCCCATCCTATTAAGGTTAGGGGGCTTTATTTGGATTTTATTTTTTTCCAAGATAAATGCGAAAATAATTAGACCTCACAGAATTTACTTACCGTAGTTGAGATATGCCTGCTGCTTGCGTTTGATATCTGCTTCCAACGACTCTATTGTATCGCCAGAATGCACTGCACCTTCCCAAGCAAAGGATCCGACTGGTGCCGCTAGAGCACGTTTAAATGCTCTAAGCCGCTTTTCAGCCTCGAGCCAGTCCTCACGCAGTTTATCCCTGCCATCAGCAACAGGAATTCCCCCATATCCATAAGAATATCCCATGAATTATTTCCTCCTTTTTAATAATACATATATATTATAATATAATATTAAAATTTTGTCGACATAATATAAAGAGAGTTAACTTGGTTTCAATATTAAAACCAAACAAATATTGAAAAACAACAATAAAATATTGACAAACATAAATATAAATTGTATAATATCTCTATAATATAAAATTATGGAGGTATTTTTAATGAAAGTTATTGGAAAAAATGGGCTTGGTGATATGCTAAGTGTATTTTTAAAAATTTGTTTTTGGATAGGTACTTTACGGATTAATTATTTTACCATTTGCATTACATGCAGTTCGGGCTTAACTTAAATGCTACTGCTTTTGTAATATATCCAAATGGAATTGTTTTGCTTTCTATAGCTTATAAATTTATTAAATTATTTGAAAGTCTAAAAAATAATAAGCCATTTTGCATAGAAAATGTTAAAATCTTAAGAAGTGTGAGTATTATATCTTTAGTTGGAGCAATACTATGGTTAATAGATTTAGGATATGAAATATTCTTAGTAAAGATTGTCGATTTAATATTTATAGTTGTGCTTGCTTTTCTTTTTGTTTTATATATTGGAGTTGCAATAGCCTTATACATATTGTCAGAGCTGTTTAAAGAAGGAGCAGAATACAGAAAAGAAAATGAATTAACAATATAAGGAGTGTGTAAAATATGATAATCGTAAACTTAGATGTAATAATGGCAAAAAGAAAAATAAGTTCACTAGAGCTTTCAGAAAAGTTAGGTATAACACCTGCGAATTTATCAATATTAAAAACAAACAAAGGAAAAGCAATTAGATTTTCAACACTAGATAAAATATGTAGTGTTCTAAAATGTATGCCAGGAGATATATTAGAATATAGAGAAGGTGAGAAAAATGATTAGCGTATTTATTTCAGCATTAATTTTTAGTATATGGTGCATAATACTATTTTTTGATAAAAGTATAGGAATGTCAATGATCTTATTTGTTGCACCATTACTAACATATATTATATACATATTAAATAAAAAAGAAAAAATAGCAAATAAAAAGGCATTAATTTTGATAGTTCCAATAATTCTACTATCAGCAACATATTTTATATATAACAACGCTTTTTTTAGAATTACAAACCTTTTAGCCATACCAATTTTATTTGCATATATGTTATACAAATTATTTAATGAAAAAGTAATATTTGATGTAAAGCTAATAAAAAATGTAGCTTTGATATTTTTAAAGCCATTTAGCTATATAGAAGAAGCTTTTAATAATCTTTCAAGAAGCTTTGAAGAGAGAAAATATGAAAGACAATATAGCAAAGATAATGAAAAAACAAGGAAAGTTCTAAAAGCCCTTGTAATCACAGTTCCGATTGTTATTGTTATAATAATACTTTTATCTTCAGCAGATGCAATATTTGGAGATATATTTAAAAGTGCATTTACAGGATTTGTAAAAATGATGTATAAAATAGATATATTATCAATAATTGCAAGAATTTTACTGATATGGCTTGTTGCCACATATTTACTTTTGTTTTTCTATTATATTTTAAAAAAATGCAAAAAAGTAGAAGAAAAAGATATAAAACAAAGAATACCAAAAGATAATTTTACCATGAAAATGATACTTACAACTCTTAATGTAGTTTATTTTATATTTTGTATAATACAAATTAGGTCATTGTTTTTAGGAAAAGTGGATATGAATTTTGCAGACTATGCAAGACAAGGTTTTTTCCAACTTATGGTGGTGTCTATAATTAATCTTATTACAATTCTGATTGCAAAAAAAATTGCAAATTCAGAGGATAAACATTCAATTATTTTTATAAATACAATGTGCATTTTTATGATTTTATTTACGTTTATAATACTTATGTCATCTGCTTATAGAATGTATTTATATGAAAATGCTTATGGATATACACTTCTAAGACTGCTAGTATATTGTGCACTATTTACAGAAACACTTTTGCTATTTCCAACTGTTTTATATGTTTTAGATAAAAAAGTTAATTTACCTAAAGCATATTTTGAGATTATTATGATTATGTATATATGTATGAATTTTGCAAATTTTGATAGTGTAATTGCTTGGAAAAATGTTAATAGATATATTACTACTGGTAAGATTGACATGTATTACTTGAAGGAACATACAAGTACGGATGCAGTTCCAGAAATTATTAGACTTTTAGATATGAACAAATATGAGGATAATACTAAGAAGATGGTTAGAGGCTATTTAGATAAACTTATTGTTAAAGAAAGCTTAAGGGATGGGTTTGATTTAAGGGAGTTTAATTTGTCTAAGGCAACTGCTAAGAGAATTTTGCTTTAGCTGTAGCTTTTGAAATTACTTTTATATTTGAGTCAAAAAAAAAGGAGTTCTATTCTATATTCTATGTTTTAGAATATAGCTTATATTAGGAGCTCCTCTTTTATTTATTACAATTCTAAAAATATAATTATTTAATATTTTTATGTACAATACGAAAACGAAACAAAATCAACCCAAAACAAATTATTGCAAATTTTTGCATTATATGATATAAATATGATATCATACCCAAATTGGAGGGAAAATGGAAGAAGAAAAAATAAAAGGAGAAATAGAAGCTATACTCTTTGCAAGTGGTAGGGTTGTAAGCCTTCGTGAATTAGAACTCAGTTTAGAATTAAATCAGAGCAAAATAATAGAACTTATAGCAAAAATGCAAGAAGACTACAAAAAAGCATCAAGAGGAATAGAGATTGTAAAAGTAGAAAACGGCTACACCTTATCGAGTAAGCAAGAATACCATGAATACATATATGGTGTAATAGATAAAAGAACAAAACTTAGTCTATCACAGGCTGCATTAGAGGTTCTTGCAATAATTGCATATAACCCCAAAATTACAAGAGCAGAAATTGAAAATATAAGAGGGGTCGAATCAAATGCTTCATTATATAGACTTTTAGAGCATAATCTAATAGAATATGCAGGGAAATTAGATCTTCCAGGAAGACCAGTTGCATATAAGGTTACAGAGAATTTTTTAAAAAAATTTGGCTTAAATACACTAGAAGACCTTCCAGAACTTCCTAGATATAAAATGGATGAAAATAGACAACTAGTAATTGACGATATATTAGAAAACCAAGAAGAAACAAAACTAAAAAATGTAGAAATGAAAAAAACAGAAGAAAACAAGGAAATAGAAAAAAATGAAAATCAAAAAGATAATGAAATAATAGGAGAAATTGAAAATCAGGAAATAAAAGTATATAGTGAAAATAAAGAAATAGAAAATAACAAACAAGAAGAAAATTTAAAACAGGAAGAAGGCAAAAAAAGTGATAGACAAGATTAAAGAAATAATGAAACATAACGAAAGCCAGTTATCTGAATATGCTTGTAAATCAGAAAAGGCAATAAAACTAAATGAAGAAAAAATAGATATAAGACCACCATTTTTTAGAGATGTAGACAAAATAATACATTCTCAAAGCTACACACGATATATAGATAAAACGCAAGTATTTGCTTTTGCAGATAATGACCACATAACACACAGAGTTTTACATGTTCAGCTTGTATCAAAAATTGCAAGAACAATAGGAAGAGCATTAAGACTAAATGAAGATCTAATAGAAGCTATAGCACTAGGTCATGATGTAGGTCATTCTCCATTTGGTCATGCAGGAGAAAGAATTTTAAACCAAATAGCACAAAGAGAAAACATACGGTTATTTTTGCCATAATGTACAGAGTGTTAGAATGCTAAAAGATATAGAAAATCTTAATATAACAATACAAACACTAGACCGGAATATTAGCACACAATGGAGAAATACTTTTAAATAAATATGAACCAGACAAAACAAAAACAGAAAAAAATGTATTAGAAGAAGTAGAAAAAGTATTTACAGAAAAAGACTATAGTAAAAAAATAAAACCAATGACTTTAGAAGCAAGTGTTGTAAGACTCTCAGACATAATTGCATATATAGGAAGAGACATAGAAGATGCAATAACTATAAAAATCATAAAAAGAGAAGATATACCACAAAAAATAACAAAAACTTTAGGAAATACAAATGCACAAATTGTAAATACACTTATAATGGATATACTAGAAAATAGCCTAGACAAACCATATTTAACATTTTCAAACGAAGTATTTGAAAGTTTAATAGAACTAAAAAAATGGAATCATGAAAACATATATAGTTCAAAAGCGGCAACAAAAAATTTAGACATAATAGAAAATGCAGTAAATAAACTATATGATATTTACTTAGAAAAACTTAAAAGAAAGCCCAAAGATATAACAACAGAAAAATTAAGTTATAGTGACAGAGTTTTATATTCATATATAAACTCAAAAACAGACGAATATAAGGAAAAAAATAATCCAAAAAGAATAATAATAGATTATATTTCAGGGCAAACAGACAAATTTTTCTTAAAAGAATGTGAAGCAAATATAAAAAATTTCAAATTAAAATAAAGTTGCAAAAATAAAACAAGTATGCTAAAATACAAATGCAAAAGAGGAGAAGAATAAAGTGGGAGCATTAGCAATAATATATATATTAGTATTTTTAATATTTACACTTATAGTATTTGCAATAATGCAAATAAAAGCAGCAGGTATGAATGTAAAAGACTTTGCAGAATTCATACAGGCAAATCAAATATTAGATGACCTTTATGATATATCAAAAAAATATGAAAGAATGGACTCAAGAGAAAAATTAGTATTCTTAATGGAAGCGGAAAAAGTATTTAGAGCTTTCGATAAAGTTCCTAGCATGTTATGGGAAGAAGAATATCAAAAATATACAAAGATTTTGGATATTTATAGAGATATAAAAATGGTTAGGTGGAATGAAAGCAGTAAACAAAATTAACTAAATTACATATAATGGTACTGATAATCTTTATTTGAAATGGAGGCAAAATAAATGGAAGACATAATAGCAGTTGTGCTAGCCGCTGGAAAAGGCACAAGAATGAAAAGTGACAAAGCAAAAGTAATACATAAAATATATGGAAAAGAAATGATAAAAAGGGTGGTAGAAACAGCACTGAAAGCAGGAATAAAAGACATAGTCACAATAGTTCGGCTATAAAAGAGAAGAAGTAGAAGCGGTGCTTGGAGACAGCGTAACATATGCATATCAAGAAGAATTACTTGGAACAGGGCACACAACAATGCAAGCTATACCATATCTTAAAGACAAAAAAGGAAAAGTAGTAATTCTTTATGGAGATGTACCAATAGTTCGTCCAGAAACAATACAAAAATTAATTGCAAAAAGCATAAAAGAGAAAGAACACGCAACAGTTTTAACTGCAATGGTTCCAAATCCAAAACGGATATGGTAGAATAATAAGAGATGATATACGGTCATGTAAAAGCAATAGTAGAAGAAAAAGATGCAACAGAAGAACAAAGAAAAATAGCAGAAATAAATTCAGGATTATATTGTTTCGATATACAAGAACTTATTTCAGCACTAGAAAAAATTACTCCAAACAATGCATCACGGAGAATATTATTTAACAGATGTAATAAAAATAATGAATGATAAAGGGCTAAAAGTAGGAGCAATGATTGTAGAAGACAAAACTGAGATACTTCGGAGCAAATGATAGAGCACAGCTTGAAATGTTAACAAGACTACTTAGAATCAGAATAAATCAAGAACATATGGAAAATGGTGTAACAATAGAGGATACAAACAATACATATATATATGATGACGTTAAAATTGGAGTAGATACAGTAATTCACCCAAATACAACAATAAAATCAGGAGTAGTAATTGGAGAAAATTGTGAAATTGGTCCAAATGCATATATTAGAGAAGGCTCTGACATTAAAGACAATGTAAAAATTGGAAGTTTTGTAGAAGTAAAAAAAGCAAGTATTGGAGAAGGCACAAAAGTTCCTCATCTATCATATATGGGAGATTGCGAAATAGGTCAAAAAACCAATATAGGTTGCGGAACAATAACATGTAACTATGATGGATTCAAAAAAAGCAAAACAATAATTGGAGATAATGCCTTTGTAGGATCAAATGTCAATTTTATAGCACCAGTTAAAATAGGAGACAACACACTAATTGCAGCAGGTTCAACAATAACAGATGATGTACCAAAAGATAGCTTAGGAATAGCAAGACAGAGGCAAACAAATAAAGAAGGATGGAATAAGAAATAAAAAACAAAAGAATTTCCTAAATCAAAAACTTAGGAAATTCTTTTTTGTTTCTTAAAAACTACATTTCTTGATCGCCAGGTATAAAGTAATCAATAACACCATATATAAGAGCACCAATTATTGCAGCCATCCAAGAAATTGAATATCCAGCTACAAAATATTGTGTTACATATAGAGTTATAACAGCAAGTACAAAACCTACAAAACCTTTACCAAAAGGACTTGCATGTAGCCCTGTAAATTTTACTATCAAATAGTCCATTACAGTTAAAACAATAGATGCAACTGCAAGAGACCATATGTTATTTATAGAAAATCCGGGTGTAAAGAATGCTGTTATACCTAAAACTATAGCTGAAACAACGAGTCTACCAATGATTTGCCAAGCAGTGTTTCCGCTATTTTGTCTAGCACTTGTTTGATTATTGTCCATTTTCCAAAAACCCTCCTTAAAAAATTGCTAAATTAATATAGAAAGCAAAATCTTTCTAGATATATTGTGAGCAGAAAAAATATTTTTATTCAAACACACGAATATTTAAAATGCAAAATGTTAAAAATAGATATAAAGTGAAAAAAATTTAAAAAAAAGGAGAAATTTTGAAAAAATGCTAGTAACATTTACAAGGTCGATTGCTCTATATATAATCATATTAATAGTAATGAGACTAATGGGAAAAAGAGAAATAGGGCAGCTTCAGCCATTTGAACTTGCAATTGCAATAATGATAGCAGACCTTGCATCAATACCAATGGCAGATACTGGAATACCAATACAAAATGGAATTATACCTATTTTAGGACTTTTATCTATGCACTTAATAATATCAATGATAAATATGAAAAGCATAAAAGCAAGGGAAATAATTTGTGGAAAACCATCAATTTTAATATATAGAGGAAGAATTGCAGAAGATATTTTGAAAAAAGAAAGAATAACTATAAATGAATTAGAAGAAAGACTAAGAAGTGCAAATATAGTATCACTTGGGGATGTAGAATATGCAATTTTAGAAACAAGCCGGTCAGCTAACAGTTATTCCAAAACCAAATAAAAGACAAGTAATACCAGAAGACTTGAACTTAGAGCCAGAATATGAAGGAATACCATATGACCTTGTAATAGATGGAGTAATAATGGAAAAAAATTTAAAAGAAATAGGAAGAGATTTAAATTGGTTGAAAAAAGAAGTACGGAAAATTTGGAATAAATCCAAATCAAGCATTAATTGTAACATTAGATGGAAAAGGGCAGATATTTTGTCAAAAGAAAGGAAAATACGAAAAATGAAAAAAGAAATTATAACATTAATCGTAATTCTCCTATTAGTTGTAATTTGTAATATTATTACACAAAAATATACAAATAAAGAAATGACTAATATAGAAGAAAGCCTTTTGCGGATTAAAATCAGAAATTATGGAAAATAAAGAAGAAAACTTAAATAATAGGATAGAAGAAATCATTGAAAACTGGAACAAAAAGAAAGAAGCATTTGTAATCTATCTAGAACATACAGAACTTGAAAAAGTAGAAATGTATATGATAGAAATAAAAAGTAATATCGAAACAAAAGAATATGAAATGGCGGTACAAGCAATAGATACATGTAAATTTATAATAGGACACATAAAAGAAAAATATGAATTTTCAATTGAAAACATATTTTAAATGACTTTTAAGCGGAAAAGAGACAAAATCCCTTTTCCGCTCATCTAAAAATTAGCATTGTGGGCAGTTACAATTACAAGGTTCTTCTTTTATATCACAAGGATTTTTTTCGATATATTTATCACATTGATCCATTTTAATACCTTTTAAGCATTTGCCTTTTCTAGAACATTTAGCACATATTTTATAAGTTTTGATTTTGTTAGCCCAAACATCGATTGCATATTTCTTATCAGGACATAAAGGTCCAAATACGAATTCACCATATTCATCTGTAAAACTATGAGAAACAGGTTTCCTTATTTCTTCACCTTTTTCACAATCTAATTCAACAAGTTTTACAACAGCATCACAAACTGGTTCATGATAGCAATCTTTTATAACGCCATATATTACATTACGTTCATCTTCTGGTAAGTTAATTTCTATATCAAATTGTTTACCACGTTCGATAAAACCATCAACTTCTACTATAGGGCATTTCTTTTCGCTATTTTCATATTCCATAATTTTTTTCATTCCTTTCCTAAGCATCTTTGCTTAATAATATAATATGAAGGTAGTACAAAAAGTTGTCAAAAATTTATAAAAAAAGTTGAAATTAGAATTTTGATGTAATATAATTAGAAAAATAAGTGAAGGGAGAAATTAAATAATGAAACATGTATTAAGTAGTAGTCAATACACAAGAGAGGACTTAGAAGAACTTTTTAATTTAACAGATAAAGTAAAACAAGCTCCTAAAGCCTATCAAGATAAACTAGAAGACAAAATGATTGCAATAATGTTTTATGAACCAAGTACAAGAACAAGATTATCATTTGAAACAGCAGCTCAAAAGTTAGGTGCAAAAATAATTACAACAGAAAATGCAGGAGAATTCTCATCAGCAGCAAAAGGAGAAACAATAGAAGATACTGTAAAAGTAGTATCAGGATATGCAGATGCAATGGTAATAAGGCATAAAGCAGATGACTCAGCAGAAAAAGCAGCAAGTGTAAATAAAATGCCAATACTAAATGCAGGAGCTGGAAAAGGAGAACATCCAACACAAGCACTACTAGATCTTTACACAATTAGAGAAAAAAGGGGAAAAATAGATGGAGTAAGAGTTGCAGTTCTAGGAGATCTTTTATACGGTAGAACAATACATTCATTATTAAAATTATTATCACTATATGATAATGTAGAAATATATGGACTAAGCAAAGAAGCTTTTGCCCTTCCACAAAAATACATTGATATGTTGAAAGAAAAAAATATAGAATACAAAAAATGTGAAAGCTTTGATGATTTACCAAAAGATATAGATGTAATATATCACACAAGAATACAAGCAGAAAGATTTGAAGGAGATTTTGGAAAAGAAGAATATATAATAGATAAAAAAGTATTAGATACATTCTCAAGTAATACAATTTTAATGCACCCACTACCAAGAGTAATAGAAATAGCAGTGGATGTAGATGAAGACCCAAGAGCATACTATTTCAAACAAGCACATAATGGGTTGTATGTACGTATGGCGTTACTACTTCAAGTATTTGACAGAGCATAATACTAAAAAAATAACAAAAACACAAACTAGGTGAATTATTGCACCTAGTTTTTTAGAATTTTATAATATAAATAAATCGGAAAATGGAAAATAATGATATTGACTTAGAATATTATGTAAGATATAATAAAAAAAAGGAGAAACTAATGAAAATGAAAAATAAAGAAAAAGGAATAACACTTGTTGCACTTATAATAACTATAATTGTATTGGTAATACTTGCAGCAGTAGCAGTAAATAATTTAGTTAAAGATAAATTTTTGCAAGTAGCAATAGATGGAGTAGTCAATTATGCAACTATGCAAACAAAGGAACAACTAGAAATGGAAGAGCTGGATGAAAAATTAGAAAATACAATTGAGCAAATTAAAAATATACAAACAGATAGTGGAATAACAATAACTTCAGTTGTATATAAAGATAGAACAACAAGCGAAATAATTGCAGAGGTAACAGCAGAAGATAAAGAAAATAAAAAAATAAATTATTCAATCTATACCAAAACAGACGAAACAGCTTGGGAAGAAAAAGGGAAGGCTTTAGATAAAAAAAGTGGAGAAACAGTAACAATAACAGCAAATGGATTAGAACCATATAAAGAATATAATTGGAAAATAGAAGCTACAAATGGAATTGGAATAGCTGAAACAGAGATACAAGATAAAGTTAGAACATATTGCCCAGGAACAGGTCTTAGTTGCATAGGGTATGAAAAAGTAGACTGCACATTATGTAATTCCACAGGGAATAATGTATGCAGTGGTACATTGTATGTAGATAAAAATAAAGTTAATCCTACAGCAGTTTTAGGAGGACGGTCGTTGCGGTATTTGTAGCAAAGATATTGGATCGTCTAGGCAACAAATAGGATATGTTTGTAGAGATTGTAACCTAGGATATACATATGAGAAAATATGCAATGTTTGTTCAGTAGATGTAAATGCATATATAGAAAAATTTCCAACCTCGACAGATTATTCATTAAATGCTAACAAATGCCATAAATGCGGAGGAGCAAAATTTACCAGAAAAGACTGTGTTCATGGAAAAAATAAAGCACATGAATATTGTGAACATGATAAAATGGAGATGCACTAAAAAAATAAAAAAAAGCAAAATTAATAAAACTTAATTTTGCTTTTCAGACTGTTGACAAAGTAAAATTTGTTGACAGTCTTTTCTTTTTAGAAAAAATG